>VBGV01000111.1 GCA_005880755.1 Chloroflexota bacterium | reverse complement strand
ACCCTGAGCGCATTCGCTACGCCGGCCGGCTGCCCACCTCGATTGCACTCCGCCAGCAGTGGCGCGCGATGGTCGAGCTACCGCTCATGCGGTTTCGCGGCCAGCTCTAGCAACACATCGTGCACGGCCGGCGCGGCCGCCAGGATGTTGCCGCTCTCGAGCCACATGTCGCCGCCCGACCAATCGCTGACGCGTCCACCGACTTCGAGCACCAGCAGAGCGCCCGCTGCGACGTCCCACGTGTTGAGGCCAAGCTCGAAGAAACCGTCGAAGGTGCTGCTCGCGGTCCATGCGAGATCGAGGGCCGCAGCACCCGCACGGCGCAGGTCTTCAAAACGCTCGATCGCCAGCTCGAACATCGCAAGGTAGCGGGGCAGAAGCGACTTGTTGCGGAAGGGGAAGCCGGTCGCGACCACCGCGCCCGACGGATCGATGCTACGGTGTTGGGGTAGCCGTTCATCGTTCAGGAAAGCTCCATTACCCCGCGATGCGGCGAACTCGACCTCGAGGTATGGAGCGAGCACCACGCCGACCAGAGGCTGACCGCCGTCGAGTAGGGCCACCGAGATGCCGACGGAAGGGAAGCCGCGCATGAAGTTGGTCGTTCCGTCAAGCGGATCGACCGCCCACATGGTTTGCGCCCGCACGCCGCCCCGCTCCTCGGCCAGCACCGCGATCCCCGGCGCCTCGCGTGCGAGAACCTCGAGGATGGCCGACTCCGACCGGCGATCCATATCTGTGACGTAGTCGCCCTTGGCCTTGAGCTCCGCCGCGAAACCGGGTTGCGGCAGACCGGACTCGCGAAGCACCGCCGCGCCGGCTCGCGCGGCGCGCAGCGCGACGGGGAGGAGGTCGCTCAGCCTTGCTTGTCTTCGAGGCCGAGGCCAAACATGGCCTCGAGGTCGTGGGCCGAGAACTGCTGGAACGCGACCATGGTCTGCGTCTTCTCGATGCCGTCCAGCTTGGTGAGGTGCTGCGTGACCACATTGGCGAGGTCCTCGTGCTCGCGAACCCTGACGATCGCGACGAAGTCCCACTCACCGGTCACCGTGTAGACCTCCGCCACTCCCTCGACGTCCGCGAGTTGAGGACCCAGGCTCGTCAGCCCCTGACGCGAGGACTTGACCAGGATGAAGGCAGTCAGCATCTAAGCAATCACATAGCCACCGGCGGCCGTGGCGTAAGCCCACACGTCAAGGTCTCCGTAGTCGATTCCGTTCTGTCCGAGGATCGTGCATATCTGTGTCCGGTGGTCGTTGCCGTGATGAATGGACTGAACGACGGGCACCCAATGGCGGACGTGACGTGTACCTTCGGCGGGCGTGGTGTCGTCGGGTCTCACCTGGCCGGCCAAAGCCAGCAGTTCGTCGCCGCTGCGTTCCATCTGCTCTCGCAGCGAATCGACTCCAGGAAACGCAGACTTCTCGGAGAGCTGCGGCGCCGATCCACCCAGCCGCTTTACGTAGCGCTGCTCAGCCGCAGCGAGATGCAGGAAGGTCGCGGCGATGGTGCCGTACGTACCAGCCGACGTGAGTTGCAGCTGCTCGTCGCTGAGCTTCGAGCACACCTCAAGCAGTTGCAGATTGGCCCACTTGTGGTAGCGAAAGGCCTCGAGCAGCAGAGGTTCCAAGTCGGATCGATTGTAATCGGCTGCTAGACTGTCAAGGCATGGCCCTTGACACCCTCCAGGCTCGCGGTCGGACATTGGCGCTCTACGAGCGCTACGGCGCGCTCCTCACGGGCCACCAGCGCGAGGTCGTCGACCTCTACCTCCGCAGCGACTGGTCACTCGCGGAGATCGCCGCCCAGCAGGGCACGTCTCGCGCCGCGGTGCACGATATCGTGCGGCGCTCGACGCGCGCCCTGCAGGAATATGAGACGAAGCTCGGACTCCTGTCAGAGTCGGCGCGCAGGCGCCGGGCGCTGGCTGCGATGGAGCGGGAGCTCAACGGACTGCAGCGGCGCCTCGCCAAATTGGAAGGAGCCGTCTAGTTGTTCGAGACACTCGGCGAGCGGCTCGCGGCTGCCCTGAAGAAGATCACCGGTCGCGGCGTGCTGCGCCCCGAAGACGTCGACGCAGGCCTACGCGAGGTCCGCCTCGCTCTGCTGGAGGCGGACGTCAACTTCAAGGTCGTCAAAGAGTTCGTGGAGCGGGTGCGTGCCCGGCTCGCCGGAGTGGAAATCTCGCCTGGGCTCACAGCGCCGCAGACCGTGGTCAAGGCGGTGAACGATGAGCTGGTCGAGCTCCTGGGCGGAAACTCGGAGGGCCTTCGCTACGCATCCCAGCCGCCGACGGTGGTGATGCTCGCCGGCCTGCAGGGCTCGGGCAAGACGACGACGGCGGTCAAGCTCGCGCTCCTCGCTCGACGCGAAGGCCACCGGCCGCTGGTGGTCGCGCTCGACTTTCGCAGGCCTGCGGCGGTCGAGCAGCTGAAGACGTTGGCGGAGCGGCAGAACGTCGCGTTCGGGACGGGGGAGGAGGCGATCGCGGAAGCCGCGCGGCTCAGCTGCGATGTCGTGATCCTCGACACCGCCGGTCGCCTGCACGTCGACGCTGAGCTCATGGAAGAGCTGAAGGAGCTCAAGGCCCGCGTTCGCGTCACCGAGACGCTGCTCGTCGCCGATTCGATGACTGGCCAGGAGGCCGTGAAAGTCGGCGAGGCGTTCGGCAAGGGAGTCGGGATCGACGGCGTGGTCCTGACCAAGGTCGACGGCGACGCACGGGGCGGGGCGGCGCTCTCCTTGCGAGTGGCGACCGGCCAGCAGATCCGCTTCGCGGGAACCGGGGAGAAACCGGACGACCTCGAAGTCTTCCTCGCCGAGCGCATGGCGTCGCGCATCCTCGGCATGGGCGATGTGCTCACGCTGATCGAGAGGGCCGAGCGCTCCGTCGACAAAGAGAAGGCGGCCGAGGTCGAAAAACACCTGCGCGCGGGGCAGCTCAGCTTCGACGACTTCCTGTCCCAGATCCGCCAGGTGCGCGGGATGGGCTCTCTGGAAGGGATGCTCGACATGGTCCCGGGCGGCGGCGCCCTGAAAGGTCAGCTGGCCGGTGCGGATCCAGAGCAAGAGATGAAGCGAATGGAGGCGATCATCCTCTCGATGACACCGAAAGAGCGGGCCAACCCGCAGCTCATCGACGGCGCCCGCAAGCGCCGGATCGCCCGCGGCAGTGGCGTGCAGCCCGCCGATATCAACCGGCTGCTCAAAGCACGGGAGGCGATGCAGAAGCTGGCAAAGCAATTCAGCCCAGGTCGCAAAGGCAAGCTCGGCGGACTTCCCCGGATGTATGGACAAGGAGGCGCAGGTTGGTAAAGATCAGGCTGAGGCGGATGGGGGCGAAGAAACACCCCTTCTACCGCCTCGTGGTGGCGGACGCGCGCTCGCCGCGCGACGGCCGCTTTATCGAGCACCTCGGGTACTACGACCCGATGACGGAACCGGTCCAGGTCAAGATCGACGTGGACAAAGTGAAGAAGTGGCTGCAGCAGGGCGCACAGCCAAGCGAGGCGGCGCGCAGCCTGTTGAAGCGGGAGGGAATCCTTGAGCGACGTGCAGAGAAGTCGACCCCCACGGCGTGACTTTCGGCGCGGCAGCGGCGGCGGTTTTAATCGCGGCGGTGGCGGTTTCCGGCGCGACAGGCCGGCGCCTAGCGGACCCGGCATCGACTACCGCGCGATGGTCGAATACGTGGCCAAGTCTCTGGCCGAGAAACCGGAGGAAGTCCTGGTCGAGGCGTTCGAGCGCGGCGGTGGGACCGTCGCGATCAAGGTCAAGCTGGCCGACGAGGACGTCGGCCGGTTCATCGGCAAGGCCGGACGCAACATCGAGGCGATCCGAACCCTGGTGAGGGTCGCGTCGCTGCGCGACCGCAAGCGGGTGTTCGTCGACCTCGCCAATCCATCTCTTTCGCAGCCCCATTCCGCGCCTAGAGGCAGGCGCGACGGCGGTGAGGTACCCGCGTGATTCGCGTCGGGCAGGTGACGGGGGCGTATGGATTGGAGGGAGCTGTCAAGGTCACGCCCTTGACAGACTTCCGGGACCGTTTTGACCCAGGAGCCAGGGTGCTGCTCGACGGCTCCCAGCACCACGTGGAGTGGAGCCGGGAAAGCCAGCCGGGGCTGGTGGTCAAGCTCCGCGGGATCGACAACCGAACGATGGCGGAGCTGTTTCGCGGTCGTTACCTGGAGGTGCCCGACGAGCAGATGCGGGCGCTGGAGGAGGGCAGGTTCTACCACCGGCAGGTCGTCGGCCTGGCCGTGGTGACCCGCTCCGGGCGGCCCCTGGGAACGATCGCCGAGGTCCTCGAACGGCCGGCCAATGACGTATGGGTCTGCGGCGAGGGCGCCATCGAGCACCTCATCCCGGCGACGAAGGACGCCGTGCTCGAGGTCGACCTCGGCGGCGGCAGGGTCGTGGTCGCGGATTGGTTGGTGAAGGTCGAGGACGCCAAAGATTCATGAGATTCGACGTCGTCACCATCTTTCCCGCGATGTTCGGCCCTGTTTTTCAGCAGGGCGTGATCGGACGCGCCATCGAGCGCGGAGTGGTCGAGCTTCACGCGCACGATCTTCGGGAACACACGCATGACCGCCACCGGCAGGTCGACGACATGCCGTTCGGCGGCGGGCCGGGGATGGTGATGAAGCCCGAACCGGTGATCGAAGCGGTGGAATCGCTTCGAGCCGCCAATCCGGGCCCGGTCATCCTGATGGAACCCTGGGGCGAGCGGCTCGACCAGCAGCTCGCGGCGAAGCTGGCCCAGGAACCTGGACTCATCATCGTTTGCGGACGCTACGAAGGCGTGGACGACCGCGTTCGCAGCGCTTTGGGCGCCCGCGAGATCTCGATCGGCGATTACGTCCTGAGCGGCGGTGAGATCCCCGCCATGGTGCTCATCGACGCCACGGCCAGGCTCGTCCCCGGAGTGGTGGGCGATCCAGGATCCCTGGCCCAGGACAGCTTCGCCGACGAGATGACCGGCTGGCCGCAGTTCACCCGCCCGGCCGAGTACCGAGGCATGACAGTCCCTGACGTGCTCCTGTCCGGCGACCACGCTCGCATCAAGCAATGGCGCAGGCAACAGGCAGCCCAGAGACGCGCACACACCAAGGAGTTGAAGAAGACATGAATGTGATCCACCAGCTCGAAAAGGAGCAACAGAAAAAGAAGGTCCCCGCGCTGCGCGCGGGCGATACCGTGCGAGTGCACGCGAAGGTCGTCGAGGGCACGCGGGAGCGCATCCAGATGTTCGAGGGCACCGTGATCCGCGTCACGGGGGGCGGGCTGCGCCAGAACTTCACGGTCCGGCGCGTAACGCATGGCGTCGGTGTCGAGAGAACCTTCATGATCCACTCGCCGCGCATCGACAAGATCGACGTCCTCCGCCACGGCGACGTCCGCCAAGGGCGGCTTTACTACCTGCGAGGCAAGGTCGGCCGCGAGGCGCGCATCCGGGAGCGCCGTCGACAGGTCGCCGAAGCTGAAGGCGAACCTGCCGCCGAAGAGCCTGAAGAAGCAGCCGGCGAATCCGCAGAGGTGGTTGCCTCAGAAGAGTCGTAGCGCAAGATATTCGCGTGGGTCGGAACGCACGCAAGCGCGCCGAGGAGCGCGAGGAGCACAGGCATCATGGGGTCGCGGGCGAGGAACCTGAAGAGGCTCTCGAGCGCCCCAGCAAGTGTCCGCGCTGCGGCTCGACCAATCTCGTGGTCGCGCCCTACATGGCGGGGGTTACGAAGGGCATTGAGGTTATTTGCGGTCACTGCAACTGGCAGGGAATGATCCAGCCGGGCATCTGGTAGGCCGGTCGCTTTCCGCCAGGCGGTGCGGCGAAGTTACGAGGTCATGAGGCGTGGCCAACATCGTCCTCGGGTTCTTCGCGATCGGATTCGTACCGGCCACGATTTTCGTCGCGGGCGACGCGTCAGCAACCGCGCACAACATCCAGGCCAACGAGGGGCTCTATCGGCTCGGCATCGTGGCCCACGTCGTCATCCTCGCGACCAATGTGCCCCTGGCGGTCATCTTCTACGAGCTGTTCAAGGTGGTGAACCGTCGGCTTGCTTTGCTGGTTGTGTTCTTCACGCTTGTGGGTACCGCGGTCGAGGGCGCCAACCTGGCCGGTCAGTTCACGCCCTTGGCGCTCTTGGAAGGCGGCCAGAACTCGAGCGCCTTCACGTCCGCACAGCTCCAGGCCCAGGCGTACACGTCATTCGCCACACAGGACACCAGCTATGCGATCAACTCCGTGTTTTTCGGGCTCTATGGCCTCACCATCGGGTACCTGGTTTTCCGGTCGACATTCCTTCCCCGAGTCATCGGTGTGCTGCTCTCGATCGGGGCGTTGTGCTATCTCACCTACAGCTTCGCGAGCTTCATCTCACCTGGGTTCGCCGCCCATCTCGTGCCTTATATCCAGCTGCCGTCGCTGGTCGGAGAAGGATCGTTCTGCCTGTGGCTGCTGTTCGTTGGCGTGAACGTGCAGCGCTGGGACGAGCAGGCTGCCGCCGCGGAGGCTGTTAAGCATCTAGCGGCTTGAGCCCGCGGCCAGTACTCTCGAATCGATGCGTCCGAAGCTCTGGCAGTTCGAGCGTAGGGCCCTCGCCATGGGCTACCAGGTCGTGGCCGGCGTCGACGAGGTCGGCATGGGTCCACTCGCGGGTCCGGTCGTCGGCGGGGCGGTGGTACTGCGCATTGGCGATCGCATCCCCGGCCTCAACGACTCCAAGCAGATGACGGCCGAGGAGCGCGATCGGGTCGATGCCATCATCCGGCGACGCGCCGTCGCGGTCGCGGTCTGTGCCGTCGACCACACCCAGGTCGACCGGCTCGGACTTTACAAGGCCCGCATCCTCGCCAGCGCCGGCGCGGTCGCGGGCCTGAGCGTGAAAGCCGAATACCTGCTCATCGACGCCTTCGACGTGCCCGACACGCCGCTGCCGCAGATGGCCGTGGTCCACGGGGACAAGATCTGCGCCTCGATCATGGCCGCGAGCATCGTGGCCAAAGTGGCGCGGGATCGCGCGATGATCGAGTACGACCGCCTCTACCCAGGCTGGGGATTCGCCGAACACAAGGGATACGCCACTCCGTCGCATCGCGCCGCGATCCGACGACTCGGCCCAAGCCCGATTCACAGGACGTCTTGGGCACCGTTTCGCGTCTCCGAGCTGGCCGGACTGCAGAGTTAGGTCGAGCCGGCGAGAAGGCCGCGGCCGACCTCTTGCGGTCGCGCGGCTATCAGATCGTCGGCGCGGGCTTTCTCGCCAGGCGAGGAGAGCTGGACCTGGTCTGCAGGCGCGGTCGGGATCTCGTCGTCGTCGAGGTGAAGACTCGGAGCAGCGACGCGTTCGGCACGCCGCTCGAGGCGGTCGGTTCGCGCAAGCGCAAAGCGTTGATGGCCGCCGCGGCCGAATACCGCGCCCTTGCGGAGTGGCGCGGGCCGATTCGTTACGCGGTCGTGAGTGTCACCGTGACCACGGATGGCGCCCTGGACGCCAGGCTGCTCGAAGATCCCTTCGACTGAATTGCTACCGCCAGTGACGATCGAGCTCGGACGCGTACTTCATGCCGACG
>VBGV01000383.1 GCA_005880755.1 Chloroflexota bacterium | reverse complement strand
GATGAGTCGATGGGCTCGGGCGGTTTGATCCTGCGCCACACACGCGCGGGTATCGCGACCCATCTCATCTGCGCCACTTACGGCGAGGCGGGGTGGACGGGCAAGCCGCCCGGCGCGAAGAAGGAGGACCTGGCCGAGATCCGGGCCAAGGAGCTCGAGGCGGCCGCGGCCGCGCTCGCCTTGAGCGGGGTGGAGCTGTGGGATTACCCCGACGGCGGCGTGACGCGGTCGGACCAGCAGGAGATCACGCAGCGCGTCTGGGACGAGATCTCAAAACGGCGACCGCGAGTGGTCGTGGGGTGGGGGCCCGACGGTGCGTACGGCCACCCCGATCACATCGCGATGGGCGCGTGCACCGACGCCGCGGTCGCGGCGATGACCGAAGGCGAGAAAGTCGACGTCGTGATCGAGCTCGACGCGGACGAGGTGATGATGAAGGTGCGCGCCATCGACTGCCACCGCAGCCAGCTCGAGGACTGGCGCATCGCGATCCGCGACCACCCGCACCTCCTCCAGAACGGCTACGGCCACGAGCCGTACATCGCGATCTCTTCGCGAGCAGCCGGCCTCACCGAGAAGGGTCTGCTGGGAGAGTTTGCATGAGCGCTTACTCGTCGACGGTGCGAGCGATGATCGAATACCTCGAGCCGGTGCTCTCGTTTGTCAGCGAGGGCGAAGCCGGGGACGCCGCCCTGAGCGCAGAGGCAAGCGACCTGCAGTTCGGCAACCCGCAAGAGATGCCGCTGCCGGAGATCCAGCAGGCGCTCACGAAATGGGCGGCGCCGCAGAACAAGGATTGGTTCGCCTACAAGTTCAGCGACCCGAAGGCGATCCAGGTCGCGGTCGAGTCTCTGCGCAAGCTGACCGGGATCGACTTCGATCCCGCTGATGTCTCGATGACAACGGGCGCATTCGGCGGCCTGGCCTCGACGCTGCGCGCGGTCCTTGACCCGGGCGACGAGGTGATCTACCTGTCGCCGCCGTGGTTCTTCTACGTCCCGATGATCATCTCCAACGGCGCGAAGGCGATTCGCGTCGACTTCGAACCCCCGAAGTTTGAGCTGCCGGTCGACGCGATCGAATGGCACATCACCGCACGAACGCGGGCGATCATCATCAACACGCCGCACAACCCGAGCGGCCGCGTCTTCACGCCGGACGAGCTGGAGAGCCTTGCGGATGTTCTCCACCGCACACACCACCCGGTCTATCTGATCTCCGACGAGTCGTACAACCGGATCCTCTACGACGGCCGCAAGCACGAGTCGCCGGTCCAGTACTACGACCGGTCTTTCCTCATCTACACGTATGGCAAGACCCTGGTCGCGCCGGGCCAACGCATCGGCTACATCGCGATGCCGCCGTCGATGCCCGACCGCGAGGAGCTGCGAACTGCGCTGTTCGTCGCGCAGTCGATCACGGGCTACGCCTATCCGAACGCGCTGCTGCAGTACGCGATGGGCGACCTCGAGAAAGCGAGCGTCGACGTCGCCGCGCTGCAGCGCCGCCGCGATCGCATCGTCGGCGCCCTCGACGCGATGGGTTATGAAACGGTCAAGCCCGAGGGCACGTTTTACGTCCTCGTCCGCTCGCCGCTCGAGGACGACGTCGCCTTCACGAAGCTCCTCGCCAATGAAAACGTGTACGTCCTGCCAGGTCGGCTCTTCGAATTACCACGGTGGTTCCGCATCTCGCTCACCGCAAACGACGAGATGATCGAGCACGCGCTGCCGGGATTCAAACGCGCACTCGAAAGCGTGCGCGTAG
>VBGV01000081.1 GCA_005880755.1 Chloroflexota bacterium | reverse complement strand
CCGCCTCGCGTCGCGCCGCGGAGCGATTCGGATTCACCTTCGAGGGAGTTTTCCGTCAACACATGGTGATCAAGGGGCGGAACCGAGACTCCGCGTGGTACGCGATCACGAACACGGAGTGGCCGGCCCGCCGCGCGGCCTTCGAAGCCTGGCTCTCACCGGACAACTTCGACGACGACGGCAGGCAGCGCCGCACGCTAGAGGAAGTTCGATCAGGTCTAACCTTGGCGTCGTGAGCAGCTTCAACGATGCCGAGTCAGTGACATCTCGGCGCACCCAAAGCGCCATGACAGCTGCGGCCGGTGTGTTTCGGTTTTTGATGAGGCAGCCGGATCTCACCCATCCCGATGCATGCGACTTCCTGGCGGGCAACCCGCAAGAGATGGCGATGCCGGAGTACGTGCGGACCATCCAGCGTGCGCTCGAGCCCGACTCACCGTCGTACTACGCGTACGGTCGACCCTGGCGCGGCGCGATTGAAAGCGTGGCAGCGGCCCTCTCGGACCGCCTCGAGCTGAAACTCGATCCTGACGACGTCTTCCTTACGCGTGGCGCTGCGTCCGGCCTCTTCCTGGCCCTGCGGACCGTGATCGATCCCGGCGATGAAGTCATCGCGTTCTCGCCGCCATGGTTTTTCTACGAGGCCATGGTTCTGGGCGAGTCGGCGCACATGGTGCGCGTGCCGCTGAGCGAGGAAAAGTTCGATCTCGACGTGGGCGGCCTCGCGCAAGCGCTGACGCCACGAACTCGCGCGGTGATCATCAACACGCCCCACAACCCAAGCGGGCGCGTCTACCCCGAGGATCAGCTGCGCGAGCTGGCCGGCGTCCTCGAAAGCGCGTCGCAGCGAAACGGGCGCCGGATCTACCTGCTCAGCGACGAGGCTTACGCGCGGATCCTCTTCGACGGGCGCCGGATGGTCACGCCGGCTCGTTATTACCCTGCCACGTTCATGCTGCACAGCTACTCAAAGACGCTGCTGGCGCCAAGCCAGCGTGCCGGTTACATGGCGATGCCGCCTACGATGCCGGCGCGAGAAAAGTTGCGTTTAGCGCTGATGGCCGGATCGCTCGGCGCCGGTGTCGCTCCCGACACCGCGATGCAGAGGGCGATGCCGGAGCTGGAGCGCCTCAGCATCGATGTTGGGGCCTTGGAAAGGCGGCGCGACAAGGTGGTACGTGAGCTGAGGCAGATGGGCTACCAGGTCGCGTCGCCTGAAGGAACCTTCTATCTCTTTCCCCGTACGCCAATCCCGGATGCTGTCGAGTTCTGTGACTGGCTGGCGGAGCGGCGTGTATATACCCTTCCCGGTGAGGCGTTCGAGCGCCCGGGCTACTTTCGGATTTCGCTCACCGCGACCGATGCGATGGTCGATCGTGCGCTGCCAGTGTTCCGCGAAGCGATGCAGGTGTTCAACAGGTCTGCCGTACAGGGGGTCGTGGAATAGGCGCCACTGCGGGGCAGTAGAGGTCGACGCAGATGGCTCTCAATAAAGAAGCGATCGAGGCGGCGCTCGAGCGCGGGCACACGATCGATATCACGACCACGGGACGTCGGAGCGGGAAGCCGCGCCGGCTCGAGATCGTCTTTCACAACATCGGCGGGCGTATCTACATCAGCGGCACCCCGTATCCGAGGAAGCGCCGCTGGCTGCTCAACCTGGAGGCAGACCCGCACTTCATCTTTCACCTGAAGGGAAGGACGAGCACCGATCTGCCCGCCACGGCGCGGGTCATCGACGACGAAGCCGAGCGGCGGGAGATCCTGCCGCACATCGCGCGCGCGTGGAGGCGGGATGACGTCGACCGGATGGTCCGCTACAGCCCGCTGATCGAAGTCACCTTCAAAGCAAACCAAACGCCCCCCTGACGCCAAAGGTGCGGAATCCGTGCCAGTCAAGCGCTCCGCTGACGCCAAAAGTGCGGAATTCGGACCAATAAAAAAGCGCCGCCTGGTGAGGACGGCGCTTTTACTGGGGAGGGAAATTAGCTACAGCCTGTGGTCGCTCCGCAGTTCAGGCACTTGTAGCAAGAGCCCGAGCGGACGGTGATCGCTCCGCAGTCCGCACACGCGGGAGCGTCGCCCGTGTTGACGAAAGTGAGCTTCTGGACCGTGGACGGCGCCGCGATGACCTTGAACTCGGTCGTATCGGGCTTCGGGTCGGCAATCAGCGCGGGCTCTTCCCGTCGGATCACGCCCGCCTCGTCCTGGTCCTCGACCGGCAGGAAGTGGCTCGCCATCCAGCGGAAGATGTAGTCCACGATCGACTTCGCGATCGGGATCTCCTTGTTCTTGGTGAATCCAGACGGCTCGAACCGCATGTGGCTGAACTTGTCGACCATGAACTTGAGCGGTACGCCGAACTGCAGGGCGTAGGAGGTCTGCGTGGCGAAGGCGTCCATGAGGCCCGAGATGGTCGAGCCCTCCTTGGCCATCGTCACGAACAGCTCGCCCGGCATCCCGTCCTCGTAAAGGCCGACGGTCAGGTAGCCCTCGTGGCCGGCGATGTCGAACTTGTGGGTGACGGCCTTGCGCTCGTCGGGCAGCTTGCGCCGCATCGCTCGATACTCGATGTCGGGAGCCGCCGCAACCGCCTTCTTTTCCTTGTCCAGCGACGTAGACAGCGGCTGCGAGCGCTTGCATCCGTCGCGGTAGATCGCGATGCACTTGAGGCCGAGCTTCCAGGACTCGAGGTATGTCTGCTCGATGTCTTCGACCGTCGCCTCAGTGGGCAGGTTCACGGTCTTGGACATCGAGCCTGAGATGAAGGGCTGCACCGCGGCCATCATCCGGACGTGGCCCATCGGTGCGATGGAGCGCGCGCCCTTGACCGGCTTGAATGCGCAGTCGAACACCTTCAGGTGCTCGTCCTGCAGGTGCGGAGCGCCCTCGATGGTGTCGTTCTCGTCGATGTACTCGACGATCTCCTTCACCTTCACCTCGTCGTAACCGAGCTTGCGCAGCGCGGCCGGCACGGTGGTGTTGACGATCTTCAGCAGTCCGCCCCCGACGAGCTTCTTGTACTTGACCAGCGCGAGGTCGGGCTCGATGCCGGTCGTGTCGCAGTCCATCATCAGGCCGATCGTTCCTGTGGGCGCGAGCACTGTGGCCTGCGCGTTGCGATAGCCGTGGGCACGACCCAGCTTGACCGCCTCGTCCCAGGTCTCTCGCGCGCCCTGGAGGACGTCGGCCGACTCCGGAGATGTGGTGAGCTGGTACGCCGCGGCGCGGTGCTTCTCCATCACACGGAGCATCGGCTCGCGGTTCTTGGCGTATTCGCTGAACGGACCCTTGACCTGCGCCATCCTCGCCGACTGCACGAAAGCGCGGCCGGTCATGATCGCGGTGATTCCACCCGCGAAGCGGCGGCCTTCGTCCGAGTCGTAGGCCAGGCCCATCGACATCAGAAGGGCGCCGATGTTGGCGTAGCCGAGACCCAGCGGCCGAAGCGCCTCCGAGTTCTTGCCGATCGAGGGAGTGGGGTAGGAGGCGTTGGAGACCAGGATCTCCTGGCCCGTGAAGCAGACGTCCACCGCGTGCCGGAACCGCTCGACGTCGAACGTGCCCTGCTCGGTCTGGAACTTCATCAGGTTCAGGGACAGCAGGTTGCAGGCGGTGTCGTCGAGGAACACGAACTCGGAGCACGGGTTGGTGGCGTTGATCCGGCCGGTGTTCGGGACGACGTTCCAATCCTGGATCGTGGAATCGAACTGCAGGCCAGGGTCGCCGCAGATCCACGCCGCGTCGGCGATCTCGCGCCACAGGTCGCGCGCCTTGTATGTGTCGATGGTCCGTCCGTCGACGACCGCCTTGGTCTTCCATTCCTTGTCGTCGATCACGGCCCGCATGAAGTCGTCGGTCACGCGCACGGAGTGGTTGGCGTTCTGGAACTGGACCGAGTCGTAGGCCCCGCCGGGCACGTTGAAGCCCACGTTGTAGCCCGCCTCGATCAGCGCCCAGGCCTTCTTCTCTTCCTCAGCCTTGGAGTGGATGAAGTCGACCACGTCGGGGTGGTCGGCGTTGAGGATGACCATCTTGGCCGCGCGCCGGGTCGTGCCGCCGGACTTGATCGAGCCGGCGAACGAGTCATAGCCCTTCATGAAGGAGACGGGGCCGGACGCTGTGCCGCCGCCTGACAGCTGCTCCTTGGACGAGCGCAGCACGGACAGGTTGGTGCCGGTGCCGCTCCCGAACTTGAAGAGCATGCCCTCGGTCTTGGCCAGGTCGAGGATCGACTCCATCGAGTCCTGGACCGAGTTGATGAAGCACGCGGAGGCCTGCTGGGAGCGTCCCGGGATGCCGATGTTGAACCACACGGGGCTGTTGAAGGACGCGTGCTGGGTGACCAGCAGGAAGCGCAGCTCCTCAGCCCAGTTCTCGGCGTCTTCATCGGTGGCGAAGTAGCCGCCTTCGCGGCCCCACTTCGCGATGGTGTCGACGACCCGGTCGATGATCTGGCGGACGCTGGTCTCGCGCTCGGGGCTGCCGGGGCTGCCCCGGAAGTACTTCTGGGCGACGACGTTGATCGCCAGCTGCGACCAGGAGCGTGGGACCTCGACGTCCTTCTGCTCGAAGATGACCTGGCCTTTCTCGCCGGTGATGGCGGCTGTCCGGCGCTCCCACTCCACCAGGTCGTAGGCATGGCTGCCTGGAGGCGTGAAGAAACGGCCAAAGCGAAGACCCTTGGCCTTGCTGCTGTGCCCGTTCCCGTTGCCGTTCTTGGGACCCCGGGCTCCGGTGAGGTCGGCGAGATTCTTGGCCATTTTTCTTAGGAAACGCCTCCTTAAATCATCCCCGGTGAGGGTGTTTTCGAATCGCTCTGCTGGGACGTTGACTTGGTCGTTTGGCTTATTCGTTTGGGGATGCAAGAGGCCCCAGAGCATGCCCGCCACTTATGCCCCAGGGCCTCGATGTAACGTCCCCGAATATACGACCGGCTTTTCAGCTTGTCAAGGCCTAAACACAAGATATTTGGCCTGAAGAGGGCTCTACCCCCAACATGTTGGTGGATTACCTGTGGATATCCCTTGGGACGAGTTGGGCACAGGGTGGGTATTGCCTGGGGGAAACGGGGCAAAACCGGACCTACTGGACCGAGTCGAGCAGGGCGAGGCGGAAGGTGTCTGTGGAAACCTCGGCTGCCGCATCGGGGGAGCCTGTGGAAAGCTGGTCCACAGCCCCGACCTCATTTGATGGGGCTGAGATCTGAACCCCCTGCGCGGAGGCCCGGATCTTGGCCGAGGCCTGCTTGCCCTCCGTGTAGGCGTTCTGGAGGACGGTGAGCGAGCGCTGGACCCTGTTCTCCAGGATCCCCTCCAGGACGTCGACCTGGCGCTCGATGTCGATCAGGGCCGACTGCAGCTTCTCCATGTCCACCGTCCGGGCAAACTGCAGGTGCAGCTGGTAAAGCGTCAGCAGGTAGGGCAGGGCCATCGCGTAACCGACG
Source organism: Chloroflexota bacterium (assembly GCA_005880755.1). GTDB lineage: Bacteria > Chloroflexota > Dormibacteria > Dormibacterales > Dormibacteraceae > 40CM-4-65-16. Next base: position 3,296 of record VBGV01000081.1, on the reverse strand, counting down.
ACCATGACGTGCCTCGAGTGAGCGTTGACGATGGCGCTCCGGCACACGTCGTAGGCGGCGTCGGGGATGACGGCGAGAGCGAAAGGCGATGTGATCGCCGGGTCGATGTACTGGCTGACCTCGCGGACGCGCCGCTCCACCTCCCGTTCGACTTGGCCAGTGAGCTGCGCGCGGCGGTTGGCGTCCAGGCCGGGTTCAGCCAGCTGTTCCAGGGCGACGCTGGAAACCCATTTGGAGTCCATCGGCAGCAGCTTGCCTCCGGGCAGGCGCAGGGCCAGCTCGACGACCTTGCCGCCGACCCAGACGTTGCGCTGCAGCATCTCGGGCGGAAGGTGGCGGAGCGCCTCCTCGAGGATGTGCTCGCCGGCCGCGCCCCGGCTCGAGCTGCCGGCGATGACGTGCTCCAGGCGCTTGAGGCTGGCCCTTGCATCCTCCTCGATCGGCTGGCGCGCCGACAGCGCCGCTTTGAGGCCTTCCATCGTCGACTGGGTGTTGGAAAGGCGCTCCCGAAGCTCGGCCGCCTGGGTTTCCTGTGCCTGGCCGCCCGCCTGCAGGCTCGTCCGGAGCTCAGCGACGTCGCGCGCGTGGCCTTCGGTCCGCTTTACCAGGCCCCAGACGAGCGCGGCCACGAACCCGACTCCAGCCACGAGGCATACCAGGAGCAGCGCGAACAACAGTTCGAGCACCGACATCTTGCGCATTGTAGCCCCGTAGGAGGGTATAGACAAGACCGTTAACATGACCTTGATGGCCGATATCAAGCCCCTTCCCGAAGCCGAGCCGGCGCCCGACCGAATCCCCCTGGAGGAGGTCTACATGCGCATGGCCGAGGAGCTGGCCAAGCGTTCGACCTGCGCCCGCCTGCAGGTCGGTACGGTGATCACAACGCCGGACCTGACCCAGGTCCTCGGCATCGGCTACAACGGCAACGCCCGCGGCCTTCCGAACCGCTGCGATTCGACGACACCTGGAGCTTGTGGCTGTTTCGTTGGGGGTTCCAAGGTCATGACCGACCATGGGCCTGTTCGAATCGAAGCAATCAAGGTCGGCGACAAAGTCCTTACCCATCGCGACAGATTGCGACCGGTCACGCAGCTGTTCCGACATCAGCACACTGGACCATTAGTTCAGATCTTTCTAGAGACGCGTTCCGTGAATCTGGAACGCCGGAAGACGGCGACCCCGGAGCACCCATTCCTCGTGCGGCGGGGCGGTGAGGTGGCCTGGGTAAAGGCGGGCGACCTTGTCGTAGGCGATGAAGTCGCAACTCTCGCGCGCAGCTGCCAGTCTTGTGGAATCGCCATTCCTAACTATCGGCGGATGTGTCCCAAATGCGCGGTCGAGAGTTCTAAGTCAGTCGAGTCTCGTCGGCGGCACAGCCTGCGTATGACCGAGCGCAATCCGATGCGAGGAATCCACATCTACGATCCGTCTCGCGCCGCGATCAGCCAGAGCATTGCTCAAAAGGACTCGACGCGCAAGGTCTACCAGGAGCTGGTCGGGATCAAGCGCCAATTCGAAGCCCAGGGTTTTCGGGCAATCGTCGTCGATCACACAGTCAGGCCCGATCTGATCCTGATCGGCGATGGAGTCGTGTTGGGGGTCGAATACGACACGAAGCTATTTCCGAAGAACGGAACCAAATATGACGACCGGCCAGACGTGCGAAGTCAATACGACGACATCCTGTGGCTCAAGAGGGACAGGCTAACGTGGGATCTCCACGAGAAGTCCTTCGTCTGGGCGGCAGTCGGAGCTTTGCGAACGGTCACTGTCGACCAACAGGTCTTCAATCTTGAGGTTGATGAAGACCACTCGTATGTCTGCCAATCTACAGTGGTTCATAACTGCCTTCATTCAGAGCAGAACGCCCTCATCAAGGCCGGGGCCCAGTTGCCCGGCAAGGTCATGTTCGTGAGCGCCTCGCCGTGCGTGATGTGCGCCAAGATGGCCATCAACGCCAACGTTGCCCGGGTCTATTTCAGAGAGGCGTATCGGGATCCGGCGGGCCTCGACACTCTGCGCCAGGGTGGGGTGGAGGTCGTCCACTACGACCAATGGCGCGACCGCTGGCGCGACCGTTAGTCCCGGACGATCTCCCACCCGTTCTCGGTCTGGACGATGCGCGGCTCGACAATCGGAATTTCTCCCAGAGCCCGAGCACGAGCGAAGAGCGCGGCAGCGTCCGGCGCGTCGGCAACGGACTCGAGTACCACGCGCGTCGCGTACACGAGGGTGATCTCCGGACTCGTCAGCGCCCGTGAAGGTGCGATCCACAACCAGTCCGTCACCTCTCCCGGCTGCGGCCTGATCGTCTGACCCTCGGGCACCCGAGCGAGGTAGAAGCGCGCGTCGAACCGCCGCCGGAGCAGCGCGGGGGTGACCCAGCGCGCGAACAGGAGCAGCTCGTCGAATGCCGGAACGAGGCCGAGCTCTGTCAGCGCATTTCCGAATGAAGTGCCAGCCTCGACGAGCTCTCGAAGTCTCGCGCAGTCTGCGTCGCGTGCACCTGGCACGAGCAACACGCCGACCTCCTCGAAGAGCTCGCGCACGGCGGCGGCGCAGAGCTCGTCCTCAAAGACGCGGTCGTCCTCGTGCACCGTCCCGCCCGGAAACACGTACGCCCCCGGCGCAAAGTCCGCGCCGCCCGGCCGGCGCACCATCAGCAGCTCCCACGGATCATCGCCCCGGATCAGCAGCACCGTGGCCGACGGACGAGGGGTGACCGGCGGTCCGTCGTTGATCGCAGCCGGCGGCAGCACCTCATTAGGATGCGCGAAGCATGGACTTCGGCATCGAGGGCAAGGTCGCGCTGGTCACGGGCGCGACGAAGGGCATCGGTCTCGGCATCGCGCAGGCGCTGGCGCGCGAAGGCGCGCGTGTGTCGGTGGTGGCGCGAACCGAATCCGATGTCCAACGCGTGGCCGCGGAGATCAAAGGATTCGGCGTCGCCGCCGACGTGACGACCGAAGCAGGATGCAACAGATCCGTCGAGCAAACTCAAGAAAACCTCGGACCCATCGACATCCTGGTCAACAACTTCGGCGCACGGGCCGGGAGCTCATGGAGCGACACCGGCCCCAAAGAATTCAAAGCCGCGTTTGAAGGCAACGTCGTCGTCAGCGCCCGCATGACCCAGCTCGTGCTCGACGGGATGATCAAGCGCGGTTGGGGCCGCGTCGTCGTCATCACCTCGGTATGGGGCCGCGAGGCCGGCGGAGCGCCCGCCTACAACGCGGCGAAAGCGGCCGAGATCAGCATGGTCAAGTCGCTCGCTAGAGAGGTCGCATCAAAAG
>VBGV01000080.1 GCA_005880755.1 Chloroflexota bacterium | reverse complement strand
ACAGCGAGCTGGCCGCGGTTGGTGTCGGCGGCAGGGTCGTTGAAGACGAAGAGCAGGATGGTGGCGCCAAGTGCGGCCAGGCCGCCTGCCAGGAGCGCGAGCGCCGCGGCGCTTACCAGGTACAGGTAGAGGCGCCTCAGAATCACGGGCGAAACCGTACTACGATGCGCACGTGATCTCTCAAGAACTGCTCGAAATCCTGGCGTGCCCGAAGTGCCACACAAAGGTGGAGCTCAGGGAGCCCGACAGACTGCGATGTCCGAACTGCAAGGTGCTCTATCCGATCGTGGATGGGATCCCCGTGATGCTGATCGAAGAGGGGAAGCCCGAGTCAGAAACGCGCTAGGCGGCGCACTCGTAGTGGCTCGTGTCTTTGGGTGAGGGGTTGGCCTGCGCATCCCGGATGTCCGGCGTTATCTCGTCGTCGGTGAGCGCGTAAGCCTGGTTCGGATCGCTGGCCGACGTCGCGAAGACCATGCCGAGCACCCGCCCCTGCATGTCGATGAGCGGACCACCAGAGTTGCCGGGATGGACGTTGGCCTGGAGGACGAAGATCTGGCGGGTCACGAGATTCTGGTTGTAGATGTCGCGGCCCTGCGCCTGGACCGCGCCGTCCACCACTGCGGGCACCACTTTCTCGCCCAGCCCGCCCGGATAACCGATGACCGCCCCCTGCGTCCCACGCTGCGCGGGGCCGAACGTGAGCCCCGCTCCGGTGAAGCCGGGCACGTAGAGCACGGCCACGTCGCGCTCGGGGTCGAAGAACACGACGGTCGCGCGCATCGTCGTGCCATCCGGTTTCTGGATCGTGTGCGACGTCGTCCCCGAGACCACGTGCGCGTTGGTCACGACGTAGCCGCTGCCGACCGGAAATCCGCTGCCCGTGACGATGCCGCCGCAACCCAGGCTCGACACCTTGACCACCGACTGGGCCGCGTGGTTGACCCCTGGCGTATCGACGGAGGTCGGGACCGGGAGCGCGCCCGGCAGCGTCGGCTCGAGGCCGGCGAAGACGGGCGGAAACTGCACGCCCGACAGGACCTGCTCCACGCTCGCGAGAAACGGCGGCGGGCGGGGCGCGAGAGTGTCCAGCCCGTGCAGCAGCGCGGAGCGCTGGATCTGCTGCGCGATCTCAGGGCTTGGCCCGCGCGAGAAGCTGAGGCCGAGGAACCAGCACATCACGAGCACCGCAAATGCCGAGAGCGCGGCGCCGGCGACGGAATCGGTTGAGGTGTGGATGCCGGTGCGCAGGATCTGGCGGCGAATTGGCTCGCCGACGGCGAAGCCGATGCTCGAGCCAAGGCTGCCGCCGATCACCAGGACGAGGACCGCCCCGAGCGGGCGGGCGGTCGCGTTGTTGATCTGCAAGTAGTCGAGCACGTAGCGGGCGGATGCCGCGCCGAGCATCACGCCGACCAGCAGACCCACGTATTGCGCGAACGACAGCCAGAAGCCGCGCCGGTATCCGTTCGCGAGTCCGACGATGGTGGCGATGACGATGAGGACATCGATGAAGTTGATCAACGGGGTCTACCTAGTAACACCCTAGCCGCCCCCAGCGCCCGGACGTCGTGGCTTGGCGATAATTGACGCGTGGCCTACCTCGCCGGTGAATGGGTGCCCGCCTGGCTGTGGATGAGCATGACGTTCCTGGTCGCCACGTTGGGCGTGGCCGGCCTGGGCTGGTGGGTGCTGCGCGGAGACGCTCGGAACCGCGCCGCGGAAGAGTCACTCGAGACCGAAGCCGCCGAACACCACTAGTTCAGACGGAACTAGGTCGGTGTCAGTACCGGCTCCGCTTCGATCAGCTCGCCTGACTCACGCAGATCCCGCACGGGCATGAAGCTGCGGACCGGCGGAACACGCTCGAAGTTGTAAGGCGGCGGGGGAGAGGTCGTCGCCCATTCCAAGGTGTTGCCACGCCACGGGTCGTTGCCCGCGATCTCGCCGTGGCCCCAGCTATGGACGACGTTGATCAGGAGCACCAGGATCGAGAACGCGATGAGGAACGACGAGATGGTGATGATCACGTTCGTCGTCGCCCACGCCGGGTTGGCGTATGTCCAGATGCGGCGTGGCATGCCCTCGAGTCCGAGCGTGTGCATGATCAGGAAGGTGCCGTTGAAGCCAACGAACACAGTCCAGAAGTTCCACTCCCCGAGGGTGCGGTTGAGCAGGCGACCGGTGATCTTGGGGAACCAGTAGTAGATTCCGGCGAGGATCGCGAACACGCTGCCGCCGAACAACACGTAGTGCAGGTGGGCGACCACGAAGTAAGACTGGTGGAGCTGAGTGTCGACCGGCACTGACGCGAGGTAGATACCGGTGATGCCGCCGATGAGGAATGTCGCGAGGAAGCCGAAGACGAACTTCATCGGCACAGTGAACTCGACCGAGCCCCACCACGCGGTGGCGATCCAGTTGAAGAACTTGATCCCGGTCGGCACCGCGATCAGCATGGTCATCAACATGAAAAAGCCCTCGACGTAGGTGTTCATGCCCACCGTGAACATGTGGTGCGCCCACACTGTCATCGAGAGGAAGACGATGCCGAACAACGCCGCCACCATCGACATGTAGCCGAAGATCGGCTTGCGCGCGAAGACAGGGACGATCTCGGAGATCAACCCGAACGCAGGCAGGATCATCACGTAGACCTCGGGATGGCCGAAGAACCAGAACAGGTGCTGGTAGAGCACCGGGCGGCCCTGCGTAGTGAAGAACTGCGTGCCGAGCTGGCGGTCGAACTCGAGGAGGATCATCGCCGCGGCGAGGGGGGCACCGACGATCAGGAGCAGGATCGAGGTCGAGATCTGTGCCCACACGAAGAGCGGCAGGCGCGAGAACCGCATTCCCGGCGCACGCAGGGCGACGATCGTCGTCAGGAAGTTGGTCGAGGCCATGATTCCGCTGATCGCCCACACGATGATGCTCAGCGCCCAGAAGTCGACGCCGAAGGTCTGGTGGTTGAAGGCTTTCTCGGTGAGCGGCGTGTAGCCAGTCCAGCCCGCGTTGAGTGAACCGCCTGTGAAGAAGCCGCAGTAGTACAGGATGATCGCGACCGGGATCAACCAGAAACCGAGCAGGTTCACCCGCGGGAACGCCATGTCTCGCGCGCCAATCATGAGGGGCACCATATAGTTCGCGATCCCGGTGACGAAGATCGTGACGAAGAAGAAGATCATCGTCACGCCGTGCGCCGAGATGAGCTGGTTGTACGTCTCGGCGTCGACCAGCTTCAGGTTCGGCTGTGAGAGCTGCAGCCGGATGATCAGCGCGAAGATGCCACCGATCACAAAGCTGATGATCGACGTGACCATGTACATGATCCCGATCAGCTTGTGATCGGTCGTCGTCAGCCAGATGCTGATCGGCTTGAAAAATGTGTCGTCGTACTGCTTGGGCCGCGGGAGGACTGTGGTGGCCATCCGATTCCTATCCTACTAACTGGGGGACGGCGAGGACGAAGCGGTTGTGGCTTTCTGCTTCGCCATCCACGCTTCGAAATCGGACTTGTCCATCGCTTGCACGATGATCTGCATCTGAGCGTGGCCGGAGCCGCACAGCTCCGCGCATTCTCCTCGCCATTTGCCGGGCTTGTCGATCTTGAGCCAAGAGAAGTTGTCGTACCCGGGAACGGCATCCGTCTTGCCTGAGATTGCGGGCACCCACCACGAATGGATCACGTCGTTAGCGTCGAACTGCAACTTCACCAACGTGTTCGTCGGCACGACGAACGGCGTCACCTCGGCGGCGAGGCTGCCCTCCTGATGGACCACCACGCCGTTCAGGTAGTCGTAGTCCCAACCGAACTGATGGCCGCTGACCTTGACCGTCATCTCCTGGTTGCTGATCGGCTGGAAGTCCTTCTGCAACTCGACGAAGCTGTAGCCTGCGATCGCCAGCACGATGATGAGGGGAGCGATCGTCCAGCCGATCTCGAGCCCCGTATGACCGTGGACTTGAGGTGGCATGTAGCCGGCTGGTTGGCGGGAGCGACGGTAGCGAAGAACTACCCACAGGAGTGCAGCCTCGACCCCGATGAACACGATGATCGCCACCACCGAGATGCCGACATAGGTGTCGTAGATGCCCTTTCCATTGGGAGAGACAGGGTCGGGGAAGATCGGGCTCAGCCCGCCGACATCGCAGGAGCTGAGGAGGAAAGCGAGGGCGGCCAGGCCGATGGTCGTGAGGAGCGCGCGCGCGCTTCGTGCCACGAGACGAAAGTATATCGGCGGTCGGTGTGGCGACCGGCGTGCCGGATCGGCTGACCGGATAGAATCCAGAAGCGATTGTGGCCGTAGCCCAAAAGCCTCGCTACGTCGATCTTGCCAACCCCAGCCTGTCCGTCGAGTGTCCCAACTGCGGCCTCCGGACGGCCCGTTTCGTCGACCACTGCCGCAATTGCGGCTACAAGCTCTGGCCCTCGAGCGAGATGGCGTCCGCCGCGTTCAAGGCATGGCGCGACGCCGATCCGAGCCGCGCCGCCGCATCACGCTTCGACCTCGATCTGCCGCCGCCGCCAATCGATGACACGGTGGACTTCGCGGAGCGTGCGCACACCCTCGGCATTCACCTTTTCCCAAACAGCAACTACCCGTTCATCATCTGCGTCGGCATGTTCTTCCTGGGCCTGGCCGCGATTCCGTTCTCGGCGCCCGCGCGCATCACGATGGCGGTGATCGGTGGTCTGATTTTTCTGTACGGCGTCGTGGGTTGGGTCCTGGTCGAGGACGTCCGGATGTATCCATCGGATAGTCCGCCGACCCAGGGCGAGGTGCATCACTGATGGCAGTCGCATCGCTGCCGCGAGAGCCGGCGCCCGAGTACCCCGCGATCAAGCCCGGGATGATGGGCATGTACATCTTCCTGGCCTCCGAGGTGATGTTCTTCGGGAGCATGTTCGCGATGTACTTCTACCTGGTCGGGTCGCACAACACCTGGCCGCCGCCCGCGCCTAGCAGCAACCCCGAGTACTACGTCAGCTGGTGGCCGATCCCCTTCGTCAACACGATCGTCCTGCTGTCCAGCGGTGTGACCTGCCACTTCGCGCTCGAAGCGCTGTCCCGCGACAACCGGGCACGCTTTTTCGCGCTACAGATCGCGACCATCGTCCTCGGACTCGGATTCGAATTCGGCCAACTGTACGAATTCATCAACGCGTTTGGTCGCGGACTGAACCTGACCGCCAACACTTTCGCCAGCGCGTTCTTCACGATGACGGGGTTCCACGGCGCTCACGTGCTCGGTGGGCTGATCCTGCTCACGCTGATTCTCTATCGCGCGGCCCGCGGCCAGTTCTCGTCGCGCAATCACGTCGGCCCGGCGGCGGTGACTCTCTACTGGCATTTCGTCGACGTGGTGTGGATCTTCCTGTTTGGAATCCTCTATCTGGGGGTGACGGCGTTCAAATGAAGGCTGCAGCGCTCGCCCTGATCGTGGTCGCGTTGCTCTCCGCCTGCGGCGGCAGCAGCGGAGGGAATCAACCCGCCGGTTCGACCCAGGTGACCATGAGCGAGTACAAGTTCGCTCCGTCGTCGCTGACCGTTTCCCACGGCAAGGTCATTTTCTGGTTGGTCAACTCAGGCAACTTAGCGCACGACATGGCGATCCAGGACAGCTCCAACAACCGGCTCGCCACCAGTGATCTTGTTTCGGCCGGCGACTCGAAGGAGTTCGACGTCAACGACATCCCGGCCGGCACCTACAAGATCTTCTGCACCCAACAGGGCCACGAAGCGTCGGGAATGAAGGGCACGCTGACCGTTACCTAGGGGCTCTTGCTCGGGGTTGGTGACGGGCTGGGTGATGGTGACGGAGACGGCGAGGGAGACGGCGACGGGCTGGGCCCCGGCGCCAGGCTGACCAGCTCGATCTCGAAGATGAGGGTCGCGTTGGGCGGGATGATGACCCGACCGGTCTGCTGGTCCGTCTGGCCCTGCGAGCCGTAGCCGAGCGCCGCCGGGATGCTCAGGCATCGCTT
>VBGV01000031.1 GCA_005880755.1 Chloroflexota bacterium | reverse complement strand
CGACTACGTGACGGAGTCGGGACCCGACGGCCATGAAAAAACCTCCTTCCCAGGCTCACTGGCCCGGACTTAAAGGACTTCGGGCGAAAGTCTATCAACAACCGGTAACTTAGGCGGGCGATGAACAAGCGACCAGGCCAGGTGAGGGTCACGATCGAGACGGGCCACTGCTCTTTCTGCGGGCGACCCCGTAATCTCCGCCGTGAGGAGCACCAGCTCGGCACCCTGGTCCGCAGCATCGTTACGTGCGAGACCTGCCACCGGACGCTGTCAAGCTCAGTCGGCGTCGCGTCCGCCGAACCGGCCGCCGCCGAGGAGCCGATCAACGCGGAGGCGCCTGCGAAGGCCGGGGTTCCAGTCAAGGCGGCGTCGCCCGCTAAAGCAGCGGCGCCCGCCAAGCCGAAAGCGCCCGCCAAGCCGACGCGCACCCCAGTCAAGAAGGCCGCCAAGCCCGCCGCCAGAGGCGGCAAACCGACGTCCACCGCGACGAGGCGAGTCACCAAGAAGAAGTGACCGAGGTGGCGGTCAAGGTCGATCGCCTCGAAAAGGATCTGGGGTCGAACAAGGTGCTGCGCGGCATCTCGTTCGAAGCGCACTCGGGCGAGATCTTCGGGCTCCTCGGACCCAACGGCGCGGGCAAGACCACGACGCTGCGGGTGATCTGCACCCTCCTCTCCCCCGACGCCGGGTCGGTCGGAGTGCTCGGATTCGACACCCAGGTTGCGCCGCAAGAGGTGCGGCGCCGAGTCGGCGTCGTGACGGCCGAGTTCGGTGTCTACCCGCGGCTTTCGGCGCGCGAGAACATCGCGTACTTCGCTGAGCTGAGCGGCGTGCTCGACGGCGAGGTCAGCCGCAAGGTCGATGCGGTCATCGATCGGCTCGACATGGGCTCGTTTGCGAAACAGCGCGCGGAGACGCTGTCCTCAGGCCAGAAGCAGAAGGTCGCCATCGCGCGAGCGATCGTCCATGACCCTCCCGTGCTGATGTTCGACGAGCCGACGTCCAACCTGGACGTGCTTGCATCGCGCGAGATCCGTCAGTTCATGGTCGAGTCGAAGGGCCGCGGCAAGTGCGTCATCTTCTCGACGCACGTGCTGCACGACGCCGAGCGGCTATGCGACCGGGTGACGATCATCCACCAGGGCCGGGTTGTGGCGAGTGGTTCGACGGCTGAGGTGCGTGGCGGATTTCAAGACCTGGAAGATTCGTTTCTATCGCTCGTCGAGGCCGCGAAATGAGCTCGCTCGCAATCGTCTTCCGGAAGGAGATCCGCGAGATCCTCCGCGACCGTCGGACGCTGATCGCCATTGGACTCGCAGTCCTGGCGACGCCGACCGTGCTGTTTGTGATCTCCCAGGTCTCGACGCGAACGGCGACCCAGACCTACACCGTCGGCTACTCGGGCGACATTCCAGCCGGGCTGGACGTCCTGTTCGGCGCCACGGGGCTTCGGCTTGAACGCGTAGATGACCCCGCGGCCGCGGCCAAGCGCCAGGTCGACATCGGACTCGTCTTCACGCCCGCCGGCATCGACGAGTACTACGACCCGAGTCGGCAAAGCGCTCAGATCGCCGACATTCGGGTCCAGACGATTCTGGCCAAGTACGACGCCGCGAAGATCGCCGCCTCCCTGCAGCAGAAGGGAGTCGACCCCTCAGTCCTCAACCCGCTTCCCGTCAGCGTTCATCCGCTGAGCTCGCCTGTCAAAGCGGCGGGAAACTCGTTCCTGAGCTTCTTCCTGCCCTACATCCTGATCACGATGAGCCTGACCGGCGGACTGTCAGCGGCGCTCGACACCTCGGCAGGCGAGCGGGAACGCCGGACGCTGGAAAGCCTGCTGCTCACGCCGGCGCCCCGCGGCCAGGTCCTGATCGGCAAGCTCCTCGCGGTGAGCCTGCTGAGCCTGGTCGCCGCGATCGCGGCGATCGGTTCGATGCTGATCGCACTGAGCCAGATCTCTTTCGGCCTCAGCGGAGGCGAGGATGCGCGCGTGAGCCTGACGCCTCTGGCGGCCGCGGTCATGGTCTGGCTCGCGGTGCTTCTCGCGGCCTCTTTCAGCTCGCTGACCATCGCCCTGGGCACGCTGGCCCGGAACTTTCGCCAGGGCCAGGCTTACGCCACCCCCCTGTACTTCATCACCATCTTCCCGGCGTCGATCGTCTTGTTCATCCCGGACTTCAATCCGAGCCTCGCCTACTACTTGATTCCGATCCTGAACGCTGTCCTTGTCCTGCGCGACGCGATCATGCACAACGGGGTCGCCTGGGGCCCTCTGATCGTGACTTCGGCAAGCCTCCTCCTGACCGGGGGGCTGTGCTTTTACGCCGCGCTGAGGCTCTTCACGAGAGAGGCCCTTTTGGTCCGCTCGTAACCCGCCCGGGGTGGCAGACTGTTATCAGAAGCGATGGGACGTCACCTGCAGGAGAGGGACCTTCGCAGCCTCGAGCGAAGGAGCATGTACTCGATATTCCACCCGCTCGACGTCGACGAGCCGCTGCCGCGTGAGCTGATCCAGGAAGGATGGCGCCACCGGATGTGCGAGATCCGCGTCCTCGAGGTCACCGGCGCGCTGTACCTGCCGGCGCTGATGGTGGTCATGATCCTGTTGGGCTCGATGCACGTGAATCCGATCTTCGGGTTCGTCGCGATGGCCGCCCTGTTCGGGGCCTTCCTGATCTACGTGCTCTCCGCCAGGGATCGGTAGACCGGATCGGCGTATAACCGTCGCATGACCGACGCAGTGATCGTGGCCTATGGGCGCTCCCCGATCGGACGGGCTCGGAAGGGTTCGCTGGTCGACGTCCGGCCGGACGACCTGGCGGCCCATGTGGTCACCAAAGTCCTCGACAAGGTCCCCGCGCTCGATCCGACGCAGATCGAAGACCTCATCTGCGGGTGTGGCCTGCCGGGTGGCGAGCAGGGACACAACATCGGGCGGGTGGTCTCCATCCTCGCCCGGCTGGACGTCCCCGCGGTGACGGTCAACCGCTACTGCTCCTCCTCGCTGATGACCACGCGCATGGCTGCGCACGCAATCGAAGCGGGCGAAGGTGACGCGTTTCTTTCGGTCGGGGTCGAGTGCGTCTCGCGCTATGGCAGCGGCTACCCCGACCCGCCGGACACGTACAACCCGAAGCTCGTGCCCGGCAACACCGAGGAGTATCCCGACATCTACATCGCGATGGGCCAGACCGCGGAGAACGTCGCCGCGCGGGAGAAGATCAGCCGCGAGGAGCAGGACCGGTACGCGGTCAAGAGCCAGACCGCGGCGGTCAAAGCGCGCGACGACGGATTTTTCGAGCGCGAGATCATCCCGGTGCCGCTGCCCAACGGCAAGGTCTTCACCAAGGACGATGGGCCAAGGCCGGGCACGACGGTGGAAGTCCTCGCCACGCTGCAGCCCGCATTTCGGGAGAACGGGACCGTCACGGCGGGCAATTCATGCCCGCTCAACGATGGAGCCGCGGCGGTGGTCGTGATGTCCGACCGTCGAGCCAAGGAGCTCGGTCTCAAGCCGATCGCGCGCGTCGTAGCGACCGGCCTGTCCGCGCTCGAGCCGGAATTCATGGGCCTTGGTCCGATCGACGCTTCCAAGCAGGCGTTGAAGCGAGCCAAGATGACGATCGATGACATCGACATCGTCGAGATCAACGAGGCCTTCGCGGCCCAGGTCATCCCATCCGCGCGCGGCATCGGCGTCGACCCATTCGGCGACAAGCTGAACCCTCACGGTGGCGCGATCGCGCTCGGTCACCCATTTGGCATGACCGGCGCCCGCATCCTGTGCACGCTGCTCAACGGCCTGCGCGAGCGGGACAAGACGTTCGGCCTGGAGACGATGTGCGTGGGCGGCGGCCAGGGCATGGCCATGATCGTGGAGCGTCTCAACTAGTCGAATTAAGCTAGCAAGCGGTGGGCGAGGACAACCGCCGCCTGTGGGCGGAGTGGGTTGCGACTCAGATTGGCGGCGATGACTCGCGCCGGCGCATGGCTCTTGACGCCGCGATGCAGGCGCTCGAGGCCGGTCGCACCCCCGACGAGGCCTCCGCCGCGGCGCGCGCGGCGGCGGGCGCGCCGGCCATGCCATATGTGCCTTACGCGCAGCCCGGGGTCATACGCTGCCGGTTCTGCGGATCGACCCCGGCGGTCCCGATGACGGTGTACGAGCACAACGGCTATCTGATCCTGATGACGTTCAAGAACGTGAAGGGCCCGTTTTGCCACGACTGCGGCCTGCACGTGTGGCGGCAGATGACCAACGCGACGCTGCTCCGGGGCTGGCTCGGCGTGTTCTCGTTTTTCATCGCCCCGGTCACAGCGCTGATCAACCTGATCAACCTCCGGAAGCTCACGTCGCTGCCCGCGCCCGAACCTGGGTCAAGTGTCAGGCCCCCGGCCGACCCAGGGCTAGGGCTTTTCCAGCGCCCGGGCGTCTACGTCTACATGGCCGTGATCTTCGTCGTCCTTCTCGTCTACGTCATCCCCGCCTTCGCAGGGCGCTAGCGGGTCAGGCTCGGGCTTCGGACGCCGGTTGCAGCAGACTGTCGAGGATCCTCTCGAGCAGGCGACGCAGCGTCTTTCGCTCCTCGGGTGAGATGCCCGACAGAACCTCGTCCTCGAGCCCTTCGCGTGCCCTGTCTGCCCGCTCCAGCGCGTGGCTGCCTGCCGTGGTCAGCTCCACGATGTGCCGGCGGCGATCCTGCGGGTCCCGCCTCCTGACCACGTAGCGAGCCGTTTCCAGCTCGTTCAGCAGCAGCACGACGGCGTTGGCATCCATGAACATCGCCGCTTCGAGGTCTCCCTGGGCCACGCCCGGGTGGTCGCGGATGTAGCCGAGGGTCATGTAAGGCTTCAGGCGCATGCCCAGGAGCTCCTCCGAGGAGCGCCTGTGGATCGCCTTGTTGAGCTGCGTGACCAGGGCCACGAATCCAGGCTCAAACCGCCTTTCGTCTGTCTTCACACCCATTGATCTTATCACCAACTCTTAACTATCCAAATTGCCCAGATAATCCATGAAATAGGGATCATCCCGACTCCGTTATAGTTGGCGTCTCTGGATTTGTCCGGCCCGTTCGTTTGGAGGTACTCATGAACCCGAATCTTCGAAGGTGGATGGCCCTGGTCGTGGTCTGTTTTGGCCAGCTGATGATCATGCTCGACACGACCATCGTGAACGTCGCGCTGCCGTACATCCAGCGCGACCTCCGCTTCAGCCAGGCCGACCTCACCTGGGTGGTCAATGCGTACCTGATCGCTTTCGGCGGATTCCTGCTCCTGGCCGGGCGCATGGGTGACCTGATCGGCCGCCGCAAGGTTTTCCTGGCCGGCGTATTCCTCTTCACGGTCGCATCCGTCGGCACCGGGTTTGCCCCGGCGGCCGGGAACCTCATCGCCGGCCGGTTCCTCCAGGGCGTGGGGGCTTCGCTATCGGCCGGCGTGATCATCGCGATCATCGTCACCGAGTTCCAGAAGCCGGCGGAGCGGGCCCAGGCGATGAGCGTGTTCACGCTCGTCATCGCCGGTGGGGGATCGCTGGGGCTGCTGGCGGGCGGGCTGATCACCCAGTTCGTGAGCTGGCATTGGATCTTCTTCATCAACGTTCCGATCGGCGTCGCGACCCTGGTCCTGGGCGCCTGGCTCATCGAGGAGAACGAGGGTCTTGGCGTGAGCGAAGGCATCGACGTCGTGGGAGCGGTGCTCGTGACTTCGGCGCTGATGCTCGGCGTCTACGGGATCGTGACCGCCGCCGACTACGGATGGGCTTCCCCGCACACACTCGGTTTCGCTGGGATTGCCGTTGTCCTGCTCGCGGCCTTTGTCGCCCTGGAGCGGCGGATCGCGAATCCCATCCTGCCCATGCGCGTGCTCGCCATCAGGTCCCTGACCGGCGCCACCGCCGCGCGCGCGCTGCTGTTCACCGGCATCTCGACCTCCTTTTTCATCGGTGTGCTCTACCTGCAGCACATCCGCGGCTACGGCGCCTTCGAGACCGGCCTTGCGTTTCTCCCCATGACGTTCGTGCTCGGCGTCCTGTCGTCCGGGATCACAGCCCGCCTCATGGCTCGCTTCGGCCCGCACAACCTCTTGGTGGCGGGCATGACGACGATCATCGTCGCGCTCTCGCTCTTCGCGATCGCCGACGGGCACACGAGCTACTTCCCCGGCCTGCTGGCCGGCTACGCGCTGCTCGGGCTCGGAGGAGGCATGTCTTTCCTGCCACTGCTGACGATCTCGATGTCGGAAGTCCCGATGGCTGACGCCGGCGTCGCCTCCGGCTTCAGCAATGAGGTCATGCAGATCGGCGGAGCCCTCGGCCTCGCCGCCGTGGGGACGATCGCGACCGGGCGTGCCCAGTTGCTCGTGTCCCAGGGCGACTCGTTTCAGTCCGCGTTGACCGCGAGCTACGACCTGGCGTTCGTCCTGGGGGCCGCAAGTGTGGCCGCCGGGCTCGCGATCGTGTTGGGCGTCCTCCGGCCGGGCACGGTCCGCAGCGGGCCGGCGCAGGCCCGCGCCGAAGTCAAGGAAGCGGAGGCGGCCTAAAGTCCCTCTCCCCTCAGGGGAGGGAGTTGGGGTGAGGGGCGCGGGAGTAGAACCGGCACGGCGGCGATTCCGCCGTGGTGTGGAAGTTCCAGTGACGGCACCACGCGGTGCCGTCAAACTTCCGGCACGATCCGCATGTGACTCGCGGAGCCTCGACTCGCGTCTTCTTCATGTGGTGCTCGGCACGCTCGCCGGGGAACGGCTCGTCCAGGGGTCCCCGCAAACTCACGGCGTCAGCCTCTGAGTTTGTGGGGATATCACAGCTGCGACCTGACATCCCACAGCTCTGGATAAAACCGTTTGCCGAGCGTCGACCTCAGGTACTGCGCGCCCGTGCTTCCGCCGGTCCCCGTCTTGCTTCCGATCTGACGCTCCACCATCAAGACGTGGCGCGCGCGCCAGTGCGCAAAGGTCTCGTCGTGGTCGAGCAGAGCCTCACACAGGTCGAAGAGGTCGCCATGCCGCTGGCGGTCGCGAAAGATCTCGAGCAGCGACGGCGCGCCCCGCCGCTGGATCAAGGCACGAAACGCGTCATCCACGCTGGGCTCGTCGAGCCGCTTGCGCAGGCGGGCCATCTCTTCCGGCGTGGCGTCAAGGCGCGCCACGTACTTCGGCTCCTTCAGGCCTGAGAGAAACTCGATCTCGCGGAACTGGACCGACTGAAAGCCGCTCGCGGGCGCGAGCTTGGAGCGGAAGGCGAGAAAGTCCTGCGGCGACATCGTCTCCAGCACATCGATCTGCTCGACCAGCAACTGCTCGATGACGTGGACGCGCTGGAGGTGGTGGCGTGCGAAGAACAGGTCGTCGGCGTCGATCCGCCCACGCGCGGCTTCGAGCTCGAACAGCACGACCTTGAACCACAGCTCGTACACCTGGTGCGCGACGATGAACAGGAGCTCGTCGTGCTCCTGGCTCAACCCTTGCTGCAGACGAAGCAGCTCCGGCACCTTGAGGTAGGTGCCGTAGGAAAGCTCCCGCCCCTCCTCCCCGAAACGCCGAGTCACATCAGTGCTTGAAGTGTCGCTGGCCGGTGGTGACCATGGCGATTCCGGCCGCATCTGCGGCCGCCACCACGTCGGCGTCCTTCATCGAACCCCCAGGTTGAATCACCGCGGTGACCCCGGCGCGAACGCCGAACTCCAGGCCGTCGGGAAACGGAAAGAACGCGTCGGAGGCCATGACCGCGCCGCGGGAGCGGTCCCCGGCACGCTCCACCGCCAGCTGGACGGCTTCCACTCGCGACATCTGGCCCGCGCCGACGCCCACCGCCGCCCCGTCCTTGAACAGCACGATCGCGTTGGACTTCACGTGCTTGACCGCGGTCCACGCAAACCCGAGCTGCTCCCATTCCGCGTCGGTCGGGGTGCGCCTTGTCACCGTCCTGCACAACGCACGATCAAAGCCCGCACGGTCCCACTCCTGGACCAGGAATCCGCCGGGCACCGAGCGCACATCGAAGTCGAACAACCCGCGGCGCGCCGGCTGGGCGGCGAGCACGATCATGTTCTTGCGCCTCGCCAGGACGTCTTTCGCCTCGTCGAGTATCTCCGGCGCTATCACGACGTGGGTGACGATCTGCACGATCTGTTCCGCGGTCGGCCTGTCGAGGGGCCGGTTGGTCGCCACCACCCCACCGAACGCCGACACCTTGTCGCACTCGTAGGCCATGCGGTAGGCGATGGCGGTGTCGCCGGCGATCGCGAGTCCGCACGGGTTCATGTGCTTGACGATCGCCACGGCCGGCTCCGCGTAGTCCATGACGAGCTGGAAAGCGGCCGATGCGTCCTGGATGTTGTTGAACCCCAGGGGACCACCCTGCACCTGATCCGCGCCGCCAATCCCACCCGGGTCGGGACCGAGCCGGTAGAACGCCGCCTTCTGGTGCTCGTTCTCGCCGTACTTCAAGGGCTGGTCGAGCAGCCCCGCGATCGAGATCTCGGCCGGAAAACCATTGACCTCATGCCCCCTCATGTAGGCGGCGATCCAGGCGTCGTAGGCCGACGTATGCCCGTACGCCTCAGCCGCCAGGCGGCGCCTCGCTGATTGGTCAAGCGTGCCTTCGTTGAGCGCGCCCAGCACCTCCGAGTACCGCTGCGGCCGTACCACCACCACAACCGCCTCGTGGTTCTTGGCGGCCGCCCGGATCATGGCCGGTCCGCCGATGTCGATCTGCTCGATGGCCTCCTCAAAGGTCACGTCGGGTCGGAGGACCGTGTCGATGAACGGATACAGGTTGCAGCAGACGAGGTCGATCTCGCGCAAGCCGTGAGCTGCCAGCGCCTGGAGGTGCTCGCGCTTGTCGCGCCGGGCGAGGATGCCCGCATGCACGCCTGGATGGAGCGTCTTGATGCGGCCGTCCATCATCTCCGGGAAGCCGGTCAGGTCGCTGACCGGCTGCGCGTCGAGCGCCGCGTCCTGAAGCGCCTGCAGAGTGCTGCCGGTGGCGAACAGGTCGTAGCCGAGCCGCTTCAGGCCGCGCGCGAAAGCGGCGAGCCCGGTCTTGTCGCTAACGGAAAGAAGGGCTGTTGGCAAGACGTTCCTCCATCATCCTGATCGACCGGGGGAGGATCCGGTATTCGGCCTCGTGCACCCGCACGCGCAGCGTTTCCAGAGTGTCGCCGTCCAGCACCGGTACCGCCTCCTGGAGGAGGATCGGACCCGCATCGAGGTCCGCGGTCACGACGTGGACCGTCGCTCCGGTCCGCGTGGCGCCGCTCGTCAACGCCTGCTCGATCGCGTCCATTCCGCCGGCAAACTCAGGCAGCAGCGACGGGTGGACGTTGATGATGCGACCGACGAACGCGTCGAGAAACGGCTGCGTGTGGATCCGGTCGAAGCCCGCGTCGACGACAAGCTCCACATCGCGACGGAGGAAAAAATCTCGCATCGCGATATCACGCTGTTCCGCCGAGTCGAAGATCTTCTGCGGAAGCTCCGCCAGCGCGATGCCGCGCTCCCGCGCGAAAGCGGCCCCGGCGCACGACGGCCTGTTGGTGGCCACCGCGACCACGTCGAAATCAAGCTCGACCAGGTTGCGGAGGTTCGTTCCCTCGCCGGAGACGCAGACTCCGAGCCTCAGCGGAAGACCACCCGGTCGGGCCCTGCTTGGCGCACGACTTCGCCTATCACCGTGCCGCCCTCCGGAACATCGCGCCGATCGACCACGAGGATCATCCCGATCCCCATGTTGAACGTTCCGTACATCTCGTCGTCGGCGATCCGACCCCGCTTGCGGATCAGCTCGAAGATCGGCGGCACGCGCCACGCCTTCCGATCGAGGCGTGCGGCCAATCCATCGGGGAGGCAGCGGGGCAGGTTGCCCAACACGCCGCCGCCGGTGATATGAGCGGCGCCTTTCCACCGGATGCGTCCGAGATCGTCGAGATAGGACCGGTGCGGCTCGAGGACCACCTCCCCGAGCGGTCTGCCGAGCTCCGAGAAAACGTGGCCCAGTGGCACGTCCTCGAACACCTTGCGCACGAGAGAGTAGCCGTTGGTGTGGAGGCCGCTGGATGGTAGTCCGATGAGCACGTCGCCAGGCTCGACCGCGTCGCGCTGCGCACTCGGTTCGACCAGGCCGACGATGAACCCCGCCAGGTCGTAATCGCCCAGCGCGTAGACGCCCGGCATCTCGGCGGTTTCGCCCCCGAGCAGCGCGCAACCGGCGGCGCGGCAGGCGGCGGTCATGCCTTCGACCAGCTGCGTGAAGACGTCGGGGTCGAGCCTGCCGGTAGCGAAGTAGTCCAGGAAGAAGAGCGGGCGCGCGCGCGCCGTCGCGATGTCGTTGACGCAGTGGTTGACGATGTCGACGCCGATCCCGCGATGCGAAGACGCCGCGATCGCGACCTTGATCTTGGTGCCCACGCCATCTGCACTCGCGGCGAGGTGCCCGCCGCCCGGCAACGCATAAAGGCCGGCGAACGGACCCACCCCTTCGACCACCTCTTTCCCGTGCGTGGCCGCAATCAGGGGCTTGACACGCTCCAGCGCCCGCTCATAGGCCTCGATGTCGACGCCCGCCGCGGCATAGGAGAGCCCTTCGCTGCCCATAACCCCTTAAAGCTTCGCGAGTTGCGGCGCCGGGTTCTCGAATTGCATCTTGTCCATCTCGAGCTGCTGGGGCACCGGCACCGGGTACGAACCGTCGAAGCAGGCGCGGCAGAACTCCTGCGACGTGCCGCGCCCGATCGCGCGCATCAGGCCGGGGATGGAGAGGTAGTGCAATGAGTCGGCGCCGATCTGCTGGCGCACTTCGTCGACCGAGCGTCCCGACGCGATCAATTCCTTGGTCGAGCCGATGTCGACGCCCATGAAGCATGGGTATCGCATCGGGGGGCTGGAGATGCGCATGTGGATCTCGCTCGCGCCGGCGGCGCGCAAGCGCTCGATGATGCGGCGCGAGGTCGTGCCGCGCACGATCGAGTCGTCAACGGCGATCAACCGCTTGCCCCTGATCGAACGCGGCAGCGGGTTGAGCTTCAGCATCACGCCGGCCTCGCGCAGCGACTGGTCGGGCTGGATGAAAGTGCGGTTGATGTAGCGGCTCTTCATCAAAGCCTCGCGGAACGGGATGCCCGCGGCCTCGGCGTAGCCGATCGCCGCAGGCGTGCCCGAGTCAGGGAACGCGATCACCATGTCCGCCTCGACCGGCGCCTCCTGGGCAAGTTCATGGCCCATCCGGATGCGGGCATCTTCGAGCTCGCAGTTCTTGAGGATCGAGTCAGGGCGCGCGAAGTAGATGAACTCGAACACGCACATCGCGTGCTTGTTCGAAGCCTGGAAGCTCACGCTGTGCACCCCGTGCTCGTCCATCACGACCATCTCGCCCGGCTGGACCTCGCGCACGAACGTCGCGCGCACGGTGTCGAGCGCGCACGTCTCCGACGCAATGACGTGTGCCGGCTGTCCCGGCAGCGGGATGTAGCCGATGCACAGCGGCCGGAAGCCGAACGGATCCCGCAACGCGATGAGCTGGTTCGGTGTGATGATGCCGCACGAGTAAGCCCCGACGACCCGCGCGAAAGAGCGCCGGATGACCTCCTCCCACGAGCGTCCGTGGGTGTTCTCGATGAGGCGCGCCATCACCTCGGTGTCGAGTGCGCTCTCGAAGGTGACGCCCTGCTCCTGGAGCTGGGCGCGCAGCGCGTCCGCGTTGAGCAGGTTGCCGTTGTGCGCGATCGCGCCGGGTCCAAGCGTCGGATGCTGAAACGGCAGCGGGTGCGCATTTTCGGCACGGCTTGCGCCGGTGGTCGAATACCGCGTGTGGCCGAGCGCGAGGATCGATCCCTCGCCGAGGTCTTTGATCTGCGCCGGCGAAAAGACCTGCGCCACCAGGCCCATGTCGCGATGCACGCGCACCGACGACCCGTCCGACACCGCGATGCCCGCCGACTCCTGGCCGCGGTGCTGGAGCGCAAAAAGACCGAAGTAGGTCAGGTTCGCGACGTCGACCCCGTGCTTGGCGCAGATCCCGAACACTCCGCACATGGTTAGGGGACCATCACCTCCCATGCCTCGCGCAGCTCCGCGAGCGTAAGCCTCAGCTGGCCCTCGAACTCGAGGATATCGCCGCCGGCAAGACCGAGCAGGGAAAGCTCGACGTGATGGCGGCGCGCCAGCGACTGCAGCTCGGGCATCGCACGCGACGTCACGCTCACGATGTAGCGGCTGGGCGACTCGCCGAAGAACGCGGCGTCGAGGCGTAGCGGGGGCTCGGGTCGGATCGCGGGACAGCGCACTCCTATGCCGCCCAGCAGGCAGCACTCCGCGAGCGCGACGAGCATCCCGCCCTCGGCGCAGTCGTGCGCCGAGTGGAGAAATCCGTTCTCCGCGGCGGCGAGGACGAGCCTGTTGACCGCCTGCTCGCGGGTCAGGTCGAGAGCCGGCGGCCGGCCAGCGACGTAACCATGCTCGACCTTCAGGTACTCGCTGCCGCCCATATCGTTGTGGCTCGAGCCGATCAACAGCACGAAGTCGCCTTCCGCCCGCAAACCGGCGCCAAGCCGGCGGCCGTAGTCATCGATCACACCGACCATCCCCACGACAGGGGTCGGATAGATGGCGGACTCGCCGTTGGAGTCGTTGTACAGGCTCACGTTGCCGCTGACGATCGGCAGGTCCAGGGCGCGGCACGCGTACGCCAGGCCGGCGACCGTCTCCTCGAGCTCCCAGTACACCTCGGGGCGGTCAGGGTTGGCGAGGTTCAGGCAGTCGGTGACGGCCAGCGGCCTGGCGCCGGTGGCGATGATGTTGCGCGCCGCCTCGGCCACCGCGAGCTGGGCGCCGAGGTGAGGGTCGAGGTGGCAGTAGCGCGCATTGCAGTCGGTAGTCATGGCGAGTCCAAGTCGCGTGCCCTTGATGCGCAGCACAGCGGCGTCGCCGCCGGGCGGAACCACGGTCGCGTCGCCGACCATGTGGTCGTAGCGGCGGAACACGCCCCGTCGACTGGAAAGGTTGGGGCTTGCCAGCAGTCGAAGCAGCGTCGCACCCACGTCCGCCAGCGGGGGAAGCGCGTCGACATCGAGACCCAGCGGCGGGTCGGGTGCTATGCCGACGAGGCGGCGCATCGGAGCGCCGTCCGTCAGCAGCGTGACCGGCAGGCGAGCGACTTGGTCCCGCCCGTCGACCACGGTCAGCTGGCCGTCGTCCGTGACCTCGCCGATGACCGCGGAAGCCAGGTCCCACGCGTGGAAGATGGTCTCCACCTCGCGCTCGCGGCCCCGCTGGACGACGACCAGCATCCGCTCCTGGGATTCGGAAAGCATCACGTCGTAAGGCGTCATCTCGCGCTCGCGCCTCGGCACGAGCGAGACGTCGATGCGCGCGCCGGCGCCGGGCACCCGGCCTGCGCATTCGGCCACGGCGGATGTCAAGCCCGCGGCGCCGAGGTCCTGGATCGCGACCACCGCGTCGGTGTGCGAGAGGTCCATGCACGCCTCCAGCAGGCACTTCTCGAGGAACGGGTTGCCGACCTGGACCGCGGGCCGGCGCTCCAAGCTTCTCTCGTCGAGCTCGACGGAGGCGAACGATGCGCCATGAATTCCGTCGCGCCCGGTGTCCGCCCCCACCAGCATCAGCCTGTTGCCCGTGCCTTCGGCACGCGCCCGCATGAGCTGGTCGGTGCGGACGAGTCCGACGCACATCGCGTTGACCAGCGGGTTGTTCGCGTAGCAGTCCTCGAAGTAGATCTCGCCTCCGACCGTCGGGATGCCGATGCAGTTGCCGTAGGCGCCGATGCCCGCGACCACGCCCTCGAAGTGGCGGCTCGACTCCGGCAGAGGCCCGAACCGCAGCGAGTCGAGGAGGGCGATGGGACGCGCGCCCATGGCGATGACGTCACGGATGATCCCGCCGACGCCGGTGGCAGCGCCCTGGTACGGCTCGATCGCGGAAGGGTGGTTGTGCGACTCGATCTTGAAGACCGCGGCCCAGCCTTCCCCGATGCTCACCGCGCCGGCGTTCTCGCCCGGACCCTGGACCACGGCGGGCCCTGTCGAGGGCAGGCGGCGAAGGAGCGCCTTCGAGCTCTTGTAAGAGCAGTGCTCCGACCAGAGCACGCCGAGCATGCCGAGCTCGACCTCGTTCGGGGCTCTTTTCAGCTGCTCGACGATGGCCTTGTACTCATCCGGGGTGAGCGCGACTTCCCGAAGCCTTCGCTCATCCACAGATTTGATACTCAAGACACAAGGACCTTCAGCGCGTTCTCCGCCACGGAACGAAACAGTTTCAGGCCGTCAGTACCGCCGAGCTCGGCTTCCGAGCAGCGCTCGGGGTGCGGCATCATGCCCAGCACGTTGCCGCGCGCGTTGACGATGCCGGCGATGTTGTGCAGCGAGCCGTTCGGGTTTGCGGCCGGTACGACTCTGCCACCCGGATCGCAGTATCGAAACACCACCTGGCCCCTCTGCTCCAGGCGGGAGAGTGTCGCAGGATCGGCGAAGTAGCTGCCCTCGCCGTGCGCGATGGGCACCCGCAGCACCTCGCGTTCCTCGCACCTCGACGTGAAGGGAAGGTCCGTCCGTTCGACCACGAGGTTCGTCCACTCGCAGCGAAACTCGAGCGATGCGTTGCGGATCAGCGCACCCGGCAGGAGGCCCGCCTCGCACAGAACCTGGAACCCATTGCAGATGCCCCAGACCAGGCCTCCCCGGTCGGCGAACTCGCCGATCTGCTCCATCACCGGCGCGAACCTGGCGATCGCACCGGTCCGCAGATAGTCGCCGTAGGCGAAGCCGCCGGGCAGGATCACGCAATCGCAGCCTTTCAGGTCGGCGTCCTTGTGCCAGAGGTAGGTCAGCTCCGCGCCGAGCACCTGGTCGATGACCCACCCGCAGTCGCGGTCGGACCACGTCCCGGGAAATACAACGACGCCGAACTTCACCGGCGCTTGTGCTCCGGCTCGATGTCGAATCGGAAGTCTTCGATCACGTGGTTGGCCAGCAGCTGGCGGCACATCGCCTCGACCCGCTGGCGCGCCTCGTGCTCGCTCGATCCCTCGAGGTTGACCTCGATGTACTTGCCGACTCGCACGTCGACGACCTCCCGAAAACCGAGCGATGCAAGTCCTTGCTTGACCGTGATGCCCTGGGGGTCGTTGACCACCGGCTTGGGAGTGACTATGACGCGCGCGATCACGGCAGGAGACCTCGGCGAGAGATTCGGTGCACAGGTGGTCCAGATGCTAGGCGCGGCCGAGCAGCGGAGCGAGCGCACTCGTCAGTGCGTGAGCGAGCAGCGGAGGCCGCAACGACGCAGATGGGCCGCATGGGCGCCGAAGATCCGCCGAGGGCCTCCGGCCGGGATCGCGACATCATGTTTCGTTCCTCGGCTTGGGCGGGAACAGCTGCTTGCCGACCAGGCGCTGGTACGCCGCCAGGTACCTCAGGCGCGTCTGCATCACCACGTCTTCGGGCAGTCGTGGTGGGTCCGATTCCTTGTCCCAGCCGGAGCGCGTCAACCAGTCGCGCACGAACTGCTTGTCGTAAGACTCCGGCGAGGCGCCGGCCCGGTACGTCAACGTTTCCCAGTAGCGCGAGCTGTCGGGTGTCAGCACCTCGTCGATGAGGATCACCTCGTCGCCGACGGTGCCGAACTCGAACTTCGTGTCGGCGAGGATCAGCCCTCGCTTGCCGGCAAAGTCGGACGCGTACTTGTACAGCTCCATGCTGGCGTCGCGCAGCTTGGTGGCGAGCTCGTCGCCGAGGTCCTTCTTCATCTGGTCGAAGGTGATGTTCTCGTCGTGCCCGGATTCCACCTTGGTCGCCGGGGAGAAGATCGGAGAAGCGAGCCTTTCGCTTTCTCGCAGGCCGGGCGGCATCTTCTCTCCCGCCAGCGACTGCGACTCCTGGTATTCCTTCCAGGCGCTGCCCGCGAGGTAGCCGCGCACGACGCATTCGAAATCGATCCGTTTGGCCTTGCGCACGATCATGAAACGGCCAGCGAGCTCTTCTCGATAGCCCTTGAGCGCCGGTGGCAGGTCCGGGACCATGCCCGAGATCAGGTGGTTGGGCTGGAAGGTGTCGGTCTGCGAGAACCAGAAGATGGAGAGCTGGGTCAGCACCTTGCCGCGGTCTGGGATGCCGTTAGGGAGGATGTGGTCGAAGGCCGAGATGCGGTCGGTGGCGACCATCAGCAGCTGGTCGGGACCGAGCTCGTACGTATCGCGCACCTTGCCGCGCGCGAAAAGCTTCAACGGCAGCTCGGTGCCGGTCATGGGCGGCCCCGCTATCAATTCGCGGGGACTCCCAATCCGAGGCGCTGGTAAGCGAGGTCTGTGTGTTCGAGGCCGGCCCACGGGTCGAAGACCTCATCGAGCCGCGGGCCGATGCGCTTGGTCACGTCCTCATTCTTCTCGAGCAGGGCTCTGAAGCCATCGCCGGAATTCTCCATCGCTTGCATCGCAGTCTTCTGGACGACCAGGTAAGCATCCTCCCGCGACATGCCGCTCTCGACGAGCGCGAGCAGGACGCGCTGCGAGAAGACGACGCCGCCCGCGAACTGCAGGTTGGCAAGCATGCGCTCCGGCCGCACCTCGAGGCCGCCCAAGACCTTGCTCATCTCGATCGCCATGTAGTCGACCGCCGCGCAGGCGTCGGGAAAGACGACCCGCTCGGATGATGAGTGGCTGATGTCACGCTCGTGCCAGAGCGACGTGTTCTCCAGCGCCGTCAAGAGATTGCCGCGCACCACACGTGCGAGCCCGCAGACGCGCTCGGTGAGGACTGGATTGCGCTTGTGCGGCATCGCGGAGCTCCCCTTCTGCTCCTTGCCGAAGGGCTCGAACGCCTCTCCAACCTCGGTGCGCTGGAGGTGGCGGATCTCGGTCGCGATCCGCTCCAGCGTCCCGGCGGCGATCGCGAGCGCCGACATGAAGCCCGCGTGGCGGTCGCGAGACACGACCTGGGTCGAAACTTCATCGACCTTCAGACCAAGCTCGCGGCAGACATGGTCCTCGACCCGCGGGTCGATGGTGGCGTGCGTTCCCACCGCACCGCTCACGCGGCCGACGGCGGCTTCGTCGGCCGCGCGCCGCAGGCGACCGATCGAGCGATCGAGCTCCGCCACCCAACCCGCGACCTTGAAGCCGAACGTGGTGGGCTCGGCGACGATGCCGTGGGTGCGGCCCGCCATCAAAGTCTTGCGATGCCGGATCGCCAGCTCCGCCGACGCTTCGCGCGCCGCCGTCAGGTCGGCCACGATGAGGCGGGCCGACTCGACCATCTGCAGCGCCATCGCCGTGTCGTTGAGGTCCTGGCTGGTCATGCCGAGGTGGACGTAGCGGGCCTCGGGCTGGCCGATGGATTCGTTGAGCACTGTCAGAAATGCGACCACGTCGTGGCCGACGCGTGACTCGACCTCGGCGATCTTGGTTGCATCAAACGTGCCCTTGCGGATCTTCGGCAAGGCGGATTCGGGTATCCGGCCGAGCGAGGCCCATGCCTCGCAAGCCAGCACCTCAATTCGCAGCCACAGCTCGTATTTGTGCTGGTCTGACCAGACCGCCCGCATCGCGGGCGGCGTGTATCGCTCGATCAAGAAGGGCGATTCCCAGTCAACACTAGGGGACGGCAGGAATTATAAGGTGCGCCGGGAGGCCAAGATTTAGTGATGGCGGGCCAGGCGGGCCCTAGATATCGTGGTCATAGGCGACGGCCGCGAGCTTTTAAGCGACTGGCTTGATAATCGATGGCTGCCCATGGACTCGCCTCGTAACCACCTTCAAAGGCCTCCCGTTTGAACCGGCGCAGGCTGAACGGCCAGTGAGCGACCCGTCGCGCGACGAGGAGCGAGAGCTCGTCGAGCGCGCCCAGCGGGACCCACGCCAATTCGGGGCGCTCTATGACCGGCACTTTCAGCAGATCTACAGGTTCATTTATTCAAGAGTGAGGGAGCAAACCGCGGCAGAGGACGTCACTTCGGAAGTCTTCATGAAGGCTTTGAAGGCCATGCCCCGCTACCAGGACACGGGGCGGCCGTTTGCTGCCTGGCTTTACCAGATCGCGGTCAACGCGATCGCCGACCGCTACCGGACCCTGCGTCCCGCCCATCCGCTCGAGGACTTTCACGACCTGTCAGTCGCCGGCCCCGCGTTGGAAGACCTGGCCGCCCACCGCGACGAGGTGCGCCGGATCTGGGCCCTGGTCGAAGGCCTTCCGCACCAGCAGCGGACGGCGCTGGTCCTGAAGTTCCAGGAAGACATGAAGATCGAGGACATCGCCGTCGCCATGGGCAAGTCCGCCGGGGCGGTGAAGCTCTTGATCCACCGCGGCGTGACGAGGCTGCGCGAGGACGCGTCCACCTTGAGGCCGGTCGATTGAGCTCCAACCACGACCCCGAGCTCGACGACGTCCTCCAGGACGCCGACCTTCGGCGCATCGTCGCCGTGCTGACCTCCGCCGAGACCCCGGAGCCTCCGCTCGACGACGCGTACCGCACCGGCCTTCGCCGGCAGCTCATGCAGGAAGCCTGGGCGATGAGCGAAGGGCGCTACTCCTTGTGGCGCCGGGCGTTCGGGCCGCGGGGATTCGCGTGGGCGGGCGCTGCCGCGGGCCTTGTGCTCATCGCTTCTGTCGTCGTGTGGACCGCGCTGCAGCCGACTGGCGGGTTCAACACGGTCGTCATCCAGAGTCCGGTCGATGGCAAGAGCAGCGTTTCCCTCCAGCAGCCGATCCTGGTGTCGTTCAACCAGCCGATGGACCACCAGACCACGCAGGGCGCAACGCAGATCACGCCCGCGACCACCGTGACGTACTCGTGGGATCAGAACAGCCGCACGCTGGCCGTCCAGCCCGCGAGCGGGAACCTCGCCCCGAACACCCAGTACCAGGTGACCATCGGTCCTGGCGCACGCACGCAGTCGGGCCAACCCCTGGCCACGCCTCAGACCATCACCTTCGTAACTCAGCCAC
>VBGV01000030.1 GCA_005880755.1 Chloroflexota bacterium | reverse complement strand
CAGCGCAGCGCGGTTGTGCCTGACTCGGTGAAGGCGATGATGACCTTGGCGTGGATCTCGCCGGCGGTGGAGGCCGCCGCATGGGCGATGGCGCTCCCCACCTGGCCTGGCTCGCGCCAGATCTGGCGCGCCCGCTCGAAGGCGGGGTGCTTCTGGGCGGCAAGGCAGATCCGGGCCATCGCGCGAACGGCCTCGACGGGGTGCGCGCCCACCGACGTCTCCTGGGACAGCATGACCGCGTCGGTCCCGTCCCAGATCGCGTTCGCGACGTCGGACGCTTCCGCCCGCGTCGGGCGGTTGGAGGTGACCATCGACTCCAGCACCTCGGTCGCGGTGATGACCGGAACTCCAGCCCGATTGGCGCGGTCGATCACGTCTTTCTGCACCGCCGGCAGGTCGCCCAGCTTCAGCTCGACGCCGAGGTCGCCGCGCGCCACCATCACCGCGTCGGCCACCTCGAGGATTCGGTCCAGGTTGCGGATCGCCTCGAGCTTTTCGAGCTTGGCGATCACCGGCACGCTCCTGTTGTGCCCGGTGATTTGCTGCTGGCACATGACGATGTCTTCGGGCCGGCGCACAAAGGAGAGGGCGAGGTAGTCCACATCGAGCTCCATCGCGAGCTTGAGGTCATGGATGTCCTTGTCCGTGAGCGCGGGGAGCGGGAGCGGGCGTCCAGGAACGCTGATGCCCTTGCGGTCGCCGAGCAGGCCGCCCCGAACTACTGACGCGTCGGCGTGGCCGTCTGACACCGACCGGACCGCGAGCTCGATCCGCCCGTCGTCAAGCAGCACCCGATCGCCCGGCCGCAGCGCCTGGACCAGCTCTTTGTGACTGACCTCGATTTGATTCGGCGCCTGCCTGGGGGCGCCCACCAGCTCCACCGTCCGCCCGCGGACAAGCTTCTGAAAAGTACCCTCGACCGTCCCCGTCCGGATCTTCGGACCCTGCAGGTCGCCGAGCAGGGCCACCGGCCGGCCCACCGCCTCCGCCGCCTCCTTCACGTTCTGGGCCGCCTCGCGATGCGTGTCCGGGTCGCCGTGCGAGAAGTTGAGCCGCGCGACGTCCATGCCCGACTGGATCATCGAGCGCAGCACGTGCGGCGACGAGCTCGAAGGCCCGATGGTGCACACGATCCGCGTGCGCCGGACCTGGCTCATTGGTACTTCTTCACCCGGCGCGTCATCTCTTGCTCCGCGTCGATGACGCGTCGCTCGAGCTCGAGCGCGCTGATGACCGCGCCGCCCATGCCTCGCACGAGGTCGCGCTGGAAGCGATCAGACGTCGCGACGGTGATGATGTCTCCGGACTTGCTCGCGTCGTACGCGAGGCGCTCGATCGCGTGGTCGGCGGAATGGCCCTTGCGCGTGAAGGTCACCTGCACGCCCTCAACCATCTCGCTGGAGTTCGCTCGCGACGTCGAATGATGAGCGTCGAAGACGACCGTCACCGACTCGCCGGTGATCATGCCAAGCACCGACACGCGCTGGATCAGCTCGTCGCGGGCGGCCTCGAGCGAGGCGGTGGACAGCAGCTTCTTCAGCGACGTCCAGGCATGGATCACGTTGTAGCCGTCCACGATCAGGCGTTCCACCTGTTCAGAAGAACCGCATGTTCATCTGGCCGACGACGATCAGCGCGGCGTCGATGTTGGCCAGCGTGGTCAGCTGCAGAACGACGTCGAAGAACGCGCTCCTCACCGGCGCGACGAACCACAGCAGGGCGAAGACCCCGTAGATGGCGAGCATGCTGTAGCGCATCGCCGCGAACTGCACGGAGTAGGGCAGCCACGGCCGGATGACGCCGAATCCGTCCAGCCCCGGGACCGGCAGCAGGTTGAGCACGGCGGCCAGGGCCATGAAGAACCCGAGCATGGCGAGCCCGGCGAAGAAATTGAGGTTGCCCTGTGTGATCCACGACTGCTGCGGCGCGACGAAGAAGACGCCCGCGATCAGCAGCCCACACAAAACCGTCCCGACGGGCCCGGCGATCGAGACGGCCGAGCTCCAAACCCGGCTCCGCAGCGCGGAGTGGTTGATGTAGACGGCGCCACCGGGGAGGGCGATGCCGCCGAGCAGCAGGAAGATGATCGGGAGCACGAGGCTCATCGTCACGTTCGTGTAGCGAAGAGGGTTCAGCGTCAGGTATCCCGCGCCCGCCACGGAGCGATCTCCGCCGAGATACGCGACGAAAGCGTGCCCGAACTCGTGGATGCACAGCGACGTGACCCAACCTCCGACGACGAAGAGCAGCGTCAGGAACGGCACGTAGCGGGGCAAATAGTTCATCCAGAGGAGCACGCCCGCGACTGCGGTCACGCCGACGATGCCGATGAACACCGGGCTGATGCCGAGCACGCCTTGGAGCGAAGGCCAGGGCCGCTTGCGCAGGTCCGCGTCGGGCCGCGCGGAGCCGTGCACCGGCGGAGCACCCGTCTTGGTGCCTGTCTGCACGTGCCGCCGGAGGTCATAGAGCGTGAGGCCGGCCTGCATGAGCGGGCCGGATGTCGATGGCGAGTCGCTGTAGAGCATCGCGAGCAGGAGATGGATCGAGTCGACCTGGTAGTGGCCCAGGACGCCCGCCTCCCGATTGGCGTTGACGAGCAGCTGGCGCACCGGCAGCGCCTCCCCCGCGCCGTTCGCCTCGATCAGAGGAGCGATCGACTTCGGATCGAAGCCGAGGGCTCGCATCTCGGCGTCCGCAAGGTTCCCGGGCAGCTGCAGCGTGGCGTTGAACACGTCCGCCGGAACGATGTGCAGAGAACCGCGCGCTGTCGCGACCTTCGCGGCACGATCCAGGATCTCGCGCGCGTCGCGCGTCAGCACTATGTCCGCCGAAGCGTGCTCCAGCTCCGTGGTGGCGTCAGGCACTAGGGTGTCGCACTCGCCCCAGTCTAAGAGGGGGTCTTGGGGGAGGCCCTCTGGCGCATGACCTCGTACAGGAGCGCTGCCGCGGCGGCGGAAGCGTTGAAGCTGGCGATGTGACCGGCGACCGGAAGCCTGATACGCGCGTCGCTTCGCTCCTTGACCAGCCGGTGCACGCCCGCTCCCTCGCTGCCGACGACCACGCACACGGGCTGCGTGAAGTCGAACTCCCATGCCGCCATCTCGCCGCGCGGGTCGAGCGCGACACACCAGATGCCCGCGCGCTTGACCTCGGCGATCGCCGAAGGCAGCCCGGAGACGCGCGCGATGGGCAGCAGCTCGGTGGCGCCCGAGCTCGCCTTGACAGCGACAGGAGACAGCGGGGCGCTGCGGTGCTCGGGGATGATGGCGCCGCCCGCGCCGGCGACCTCCGCGCTGCGCAGGATCGCGCCCAGGTTCTGCGGATCCATGATCGAGTCGAGCGCGACCAGCAGCGAAGGATTCGTCTCCAGCAGCTGACTCAGCGTCCAATCGCGCCGCGGTTTGAGCTCCGCGGCGACGCCCTGGTTCACCCCCGGTGCCATCGCATCCAGTTTTTCCGGCGGCACGATTTCGACCCGCGCGAGCTTGGCCAGCTCATCCAGGCGCGGATCGTGGCCAACCCCCGATGCCAGATAGATCTTGATCACCCGTCCGGCTCGCGCGGCCTCCAGGACTGCGTTCCGTCCGTGAATGAGCTGTCTCAAACTATTCTCAACGCATGGTTGCAGACTTCATGGATCGGGCAAGGGAGCTGCTCGCGGGCGGCGTCGACGACGCGAGCTTGAACGCCGTCGGCCGGCTGCTCGCCGAGGTCTCGCGAGAACCCGGGTTCATCCCCCAGACCGAGACGAAGAGCCTGCATGGAAGTGACACCACGTCAGCCGTGCTGCAAACAGACTCCGACGGCCTGACCCTGATGCTCGGTAAGTTTTCGGCGAAACAAGAAACGCCCGTGCACAACCACAACTCGTGGGGAGTCGCTTGCGTCGTCCAGGGCAAAGACCGCTACCGCCACTGGCACCACGACGACGAAGGCCAGTTGAAGGTCCTGTACGAGAAGGAGCTCGGGCCGGGCTCATTCGTGACC
Organism: Chloroflexota bacterium; assembly: GCA_005880755.1. Classification (GTDB taxonomy): domain Bacteria; phylum Chloroflexota; class Dormibacteria; order Dormibacterales; family Dormibacteraceae; genus 40CM-4-65-16. The sequence goes on along the minus strand of VBGV01000030.1, from coordinate 15,481 downwards.
TGGCTCGATCCGCCCCACGATATCCACAGCCAGCAGGGCATCGGCGGGCCGGCTTTGGAGCTGGTTCTGTTCGGCAAGAACACGATGACGATCCCGCGGAAGTACTACAACCTCGAGACGGGAGAGGTCACAACCGCGCTCCCCTGAGACTCGGCCGGGAACAGCCTCGACGGATCTTCGGCGCCCATGCGGCCGATCTTCGGGTTCAGCTCCTGCGCTGCTCGCTCACGCATCCACGGATGCGCTCGCTCCGCTGCTCGTCGCTTCACCCGAATCTCAGCCACCTGGATCGCCGAATCTCTCGCCGAGGCGTTCCGGCCGAGTCTCAGTAATCCTTCGCCAGCGGACGCCATCCTTTGAATCCTCGAGCGCGATCCCGCGCCGTTTCAGGTCTTCGCGGATCTGGTCCGCCCTCGCGAAGTCGCGCGCCTTGCGAGCGTCCTCCCGCTCCGCGATCAACCTTTCGACCTCTTCCGCGAGACCTGGCTCATCTGCGTGCAGCACGTCGAGATGCGCGTCAACTTCATCGAGCAGCGCCACCAACACGGCTTGGTTCTGCGGACCCATTCGCTCCGCGTCCAGCGCCGTGTTGGCCTCCCGCACCAGGTCGAACACGAGACCCATGCCCTGAGGCAGGTTGAGGTCGTCGTCCAACGCCTCCCGATAACCCGTCCGCACCTGCTCCGTCTTTTCCGCGAGCTGCGCGTCATCTTGCTGGGCAGGCGCCGTCCGTCTCACGCGATCCGCAAACTCGCGTAGGCGCCTCACCTGCTCTCCCGCCGCGTGAAGGGCCTCGTCGCTAAGGCGCACGCGAGCGCGGTAGTGGGCGTTCGCGATGAGGAAGAAGCGAATCGCGAGCGGATCGTGTCCGGCCGCGACCAGGTTGCGCAAGGTCGTGAACCCGCCGGCGCTCTTCGACATCTTCTCCCCCGTCGCGTCGGAGAGAAACTCCGAGTGCAGCCACACGCGCGCGAAGGTTTTGTGGTTGGCGGCCTCGGACTGCGCGATCTCGTTCTCGTGGTGCGGGAACATCAGGTCGATGCCACCGGCGTGGATGTCGAGCGTGTCGCCGAGGTAGCGCTTGCTCATGGCCGAGCATTCGATGTGCCAGCCCGGACGCCCGCGCCCAAACGGCGCATCCCACGCCGCGCCGAGCTTTTCATCCTCCGGGTGCGCCTTCTTCCAGAGAGCGAAATCGCTCACCGATTCCTTGTCGTACTTGTCGGTGGCTACCCTCGCCCCGGGTTTGAGGCCCGCGCGGTCGAGGTGCGAGAGAGCGCCGTACTTGGGGAAGCTCGCGATGCGGAAGTACACGTCACCGTCGGCGACGTAAGCGTTGTCCTGCTCGATGAGGGTCGAGATCATGTCGACCATCTCAGGGATGTGCTCGGTTGCTCGCGGGTAGTGCTCGGCGCGTTCGAACCGGAGCGAGTCCATGTCCTCGAAGAACGCCGCCGCGTACGGCTGAACGAAATCAGCGATCGTCGTCCCGGCGTGCATGGCCTGGTCGAGGATGCGGTCGTCGATGTCGGTGAGGTTCATGACGTGCGTGACGCGGTAGCCCGACACGCGCAGGTGCCGGCGCACCAGGTCGTAGAAGAGAAATGCGCGCAGGTTGCCGACGTGGGCGAAGTTCCAGACGGTCGGGCCGCAGGTGTACATGCGCACGTGGCCGGCCTCGAGGGGCTCGAAAACGTCCTTCGTGCCGGTGAGAGTGTTGTGCAGCCGAAGAGTCATAGGGAGTCGATTGTCGCGACAGCCTGCGCCGCGATGCCAGAGCCCTGCCCAAGAGCGCCCAGCCCCTCCGGCGATTTGCCCTTGACGTTCACCTGGTCCGTCCCCAGGCGCTCCGCAAGCCGGGCCTTCATCTCACCCAGGTGCGCCTGGAGGCGTGGTTCCTGAGCGATCACGGTGCAGTCGACGTTGACGACTCGATAGCCGGCCTCGCGCACCGCCTGGATCGCGCTCGAAAGCAAGTGGAGGCTGGACGCGTCCTTGAACGTCGGGTCGGTCGCCGGAAACAGGGTGCCGATGTCACCTAGCCCGGCTGCACCCAGCACCGCATCGATCACCGCGTGCGTCAGCACGTCGGCGTCCGAATGTCCCTCCAAACCGGTGGGATGGTCGATGCGCACGCCGCCGATGACAAGCTCGCGGCCCGCCTTGAGCGGATGGACGTCGTATCCGATACCGACTCTCACCGGGTCGCGGTCTCGTGCTCCCGAATCAGCGCCTCCACCACCTCGAGGTCTTCCGGCGTCGTCAGCTTGATGTTGGCCGGCTCGCCCGGCACCACCGTCACGAGGTGCCCGGTGGCGGCGACCAGCTGCGCATCGTCGTCACCCACGAGGCCCGCATCCGCCGCTTCGCGATGCGCGCGCGCAAGGAGCTCGTAGGAGAACCCCTGCGGGGTCTGCGCCAGCACGATGAGCGAGCGGTCGAGGCTCTCGACCAGGCGGTTGCCCTCGACCCTCTTGACCGCATCGCGCGGGGCGATCGCCGGGAACGCCGCACCCGATTCCATCGCGGCGGCCAGCACGCGGCGGACCAGCGCTGCGGTGGCGAGCGGGCGGGCGGCGTCGTGCACGAGGACGAAATCGCACTCGCCCAGCGCCGCAAGCCCCATCCGCACCGAGTCCTGACGGCTCTCCCCTCCCGCTTTCACGATCACCGTCTTCCGGGGATGCATCGACTCGACCTCCCGCTCGGCGCTCTCGAGGCGGCTCGGCGGTCCGACGACCACGATCCGATCAATCTCGTCCAGGGCCAGGAAGAGCTCGAGCACGCGCGCGAGCGTGGTGCGCCCGTTCAGCCTGACGAGCGCCTTGCTGCCGCGGCCGAGCCGGGACCCGGTGCCCGCGGCGGCGACGATCGCGCCCACTGTCGGCATCGCTACGAGGACTCCTCGCGCGTTTTCACTCGCGCCGCCTGCCTACGCGTGTCCGTTCCCGAAGGCTCGGCGAAGATCATGCGTCCAGCTGAAGTCTGTATCACCGAGGTGACGACCGCGGTGATGGTCTGGTTGAGCAGGCGGCGGCCGTTCTGGATCACGACCATCGTGCCGTCGTCGAGGCTGCCCACGCCCTGGCCCGGCTCCTTCCCTTCTCTGGCCACGGCGACGACGATCTCCTCGCCGGGAATCGCCACGGGACGCATCGCCTGCGCCAGCTCGTTGAGGTTGAGCACCGCCACGCCTTCCAGTCGCGCGATGCGATTGAGGTTGAAGTCGTTGGTCATGATCGCCCAGCCCTTTCGCTTGGCCGTGCGCACCAGGTGCGCGTCGATCTCACCGGTGGGCGCGGAATCGTCCTCGGTCACCTGGAGATTGATCGAGGGCTCCTTCTGCATGTCGGTCAGCACGTCCAGGCCGCGACGGCCGCGACGGCGGCGCGTCACGTCGGCGGAATCGGCCACCGTCTGCAGCTCACGCAACACTGAGCTGAGGACGACGAGCGGCATGTCGAGAAAACCTGTCTTTGCGATGTCGAGGATGCGGCCGTCGATGATGACCGAGGTGTCGACGAGGACGGCAGGCAGACGGTGCCCATCGGTCTCGGTCCTTCCGCCGCCGAAGAACAGCGCCGCGAGCTCGGCCCGGCGCGTCAGGCCCACCGACGCGCCCTGCGCGGCGAGGAGTAATGCGAGCACCAATGAGAGCGGGTAGCCATACGGAAGGTCGCGGACGAAAAAGCCGATCAAGACCGCGATCACGAGGCCGACGATCATCCCCAGCAGTCCACTCAGCAGGTCCGGCAGCGGAGTGCTCGTCAGCCGGAAGTTGATCTTTCCCCATCCACCCAGCAAGTACGGCGTGCCGAGGTACGCGAAGATCAGACCTTCCAGGGTCGTCAGCCCGATGATCACCCAGCCCGGGTGCGCGTTCGGAACACCCCGGACCATGAAATAACCGAGCAGAAAACCGCCGACCACCCCGAGCCCCGCCCCGCCCCAGCGGGCCAGATACTCGGAACGTTTCACGGGTTACCTCCTCAAGAGACCGAGACCCCGGCCTCCTTTATGAATGCACCGGACTTGATGGGTGAAGAAAACGCGGCGGAGACCGCCTCCGCCAGGGACCGGACCTCGACCACGTCGAGACCGGAAGGCCGGCCGGTTTTTGCTCCGGCCGGAATCAAGGCGCGCGTCAGGCCGTGACGCGCCGCCTCTTGAAGGCGGCGCTCGAGATGGCCCACGCGACGCACCTCGCCCGACAATCCCAGCTCTCCGATCACGATCAGGCCGTCCGGCATTGGCCTGTTGCTCTCGTTGCTGACGATCGACAAGGCGAGACCGAGGTCGGCGGCAGGCTCCGTGATGCGGATGCCTCCCGCCACGCTGACGAAAATGTCGGACTTGCCGAGTGCAATCTTGAGTCGCTTTTCGATGACGGCGACGATCATGTGCAGCCGGTTGATGTCGATGCCGTTGGCGATCCGCCGCAGCATCGTGTTGTTGCTCAGGTTGACCAGGCTCTGCACCTCGACCAGGAGGGGTCGAGTGCCCTCGAGCGCGGAGACGATCACGCTCCCCGGAGCCGCTGGCCCGGCGGTGGCCAGGATCGCCGCCGATGGGTCCGGAACCTCCTCGAGCCCCATTTCGCCCATGGCGAAGACACCGATCTCCTCGGACGAGCCGAAGCGGTTCTTGGTCGCGCGGAGGATGCGGAGCTCCTGCCGCCGGTCGCCTTCCAGGTACAGCACGGTGTCAACGATATGCTCCAGGACCCTGGGTCCGGCGATGGATCCGTCCTTCGTCACGTGGCCGACCAGGAATACCGGCGTTCCGATCTCCTTGGCGAGCCGCATGAGGCGGGCGGCGGATTCCCGGACCTGGGTCACGCTGCCGGCGTTGCCCTCGAGGCCGGCGTCGGTGACCGTCTGGATGGAGTCGATGATCGCCAGGCGCGGGGCCTCGCTTCGAATTGCCTCGCAGATGGCGTCCAGGTCGTTCTCGGCCAGCAGGAGAATGCCCGGCTCGAGGGCGCCGAGGCGCTCGGCCCGCATGCGGACCTGGTGACCCGATTCCTCGCCTGTGACGTAGAGCACCTTGCCCGCGCGGGCCACCTGCGCCGCGGCGTGCATGAGGAGGGTCGATTTGCCGACGCCGGGCTCGCCGCCGATCAGGACCAGGCTCCCCGGGACGATGCCGCCACCCAGCACGCGGTTGAGCTCGCCCCAGGCGAGGCGGGTCCTGGGCGCCTGCTCGGCGTCGATCTCGACCAGCGGGGTGGCGCGGGCGGCCTGCAGCGGTCGGGCTTTCGAGGCTCTGGCCGCCTTCCTGATCTGGAACTCCTGCAGCGTGTTCCAGGCTCGGCAGTGGGGACACTGGCCGGCCCAGCGGAGGCTCTCCCCGCCGCACTCGGTGCAGACAAAGGTGATGTTCGATTTGGGCATAGCGAGACTGTGTACCAATGATCGGGGTTTTGACAAGGCCGCCCCGTAGCCTTTTACAGGCCAGGACGTTTTATCTAGTGAGCGTCAAGGCGCCGCCCTGACTACCCCCGGGGCGGCGTCCACATTTGGAACGGGATTGCTTTAACGTCCCGAGTTCATGGATGCTTCGATCTCCGTCGACCGCATCCGCGAGGCCGCGACCGTGATCGATCCCGTCTTCCTTCACGCGCCCCAATACGTGTGCGAGCCGCTCAGCGACCAGCTCGGCGTGACGATAGTGCTGAAGGTCGAATCGATCAACCCGATCCGCAGCTTCAAAGGCCGCGGCACCGACTTCCTCCTCCATCGCCTCGCCGGCGATGGCACAGGAATCGTCTGCGCGTCCGCCGGCAATTTCGGCCAGGGCATGGCCTACGCGTGCCGCAAGAGAGGAAGACCGCTGACCGTGTTCGCCGCGCGCGGCGCCAACCCGCTGAAGGTGGAGCGCATGCGCGCCCTCGGAGCGAAGGTGGAGCTGCAAGGCGACGACTTCGACGAGGCAAAGGACGTGGCCAAGCGCCACGCCACGAAAAACGGCGAGCTCTACGTCGAGGATGGACGGCTCGGCGCGATCGCCGAAGGCGCCGGCACGATCGCGGTCGAGCTGATGGAGGATTCCGCGCCACTGGACGCTGTCTTCGTGCCCCTCGGCAACGGCTCGCTGGTCAACGGCATCGGCACGTGGTTGAAGCAGCTCTCGCCCACGACGCGCGTGATCGCCGTCTGCGCCGAGACCGCTCCCTCGATGGCGCTCTCGTGGCGCGCGCACAAACCTGTCGCCGCGCCCAGCACGTCCATCGCGGACGGCATCGCGGTCCGCGTCCCCGTGCCGGAAGCGGTCGGCATCATGGCCGGCACCGTCGACGACGTGATGCTCGTCAGCGATGACGAGATGCTCGCCGCCATGCGCCTGTTGATCAGCCGTGCGGGCCTCGTGGTCGAGCCGTCCGGTGCTGCGGGCATTGCGGCGATCGCCCAGCGCGTCGGCGAGCTGGCGGGCAAGCGCGTCGCCACGCCGCTGACCGGTGGCAACCTGACGGAGCAGCAGCTCCGCGAGTGGCTTTACGGAGAAGGCGGCATGGGCGCGCCGGAGGCTCGCTCCAGGTCGGCCAGGTAGTCGAGGGCCGCCAGCGGACCGTTCTGCGCGAAGACGTCGGGTGCCGCGGCGTTCAGGTTGGCCTGGACCATGCCCGCCAGTTGCGCCCGCAGGTGAAGCGGCAGCCCTGGGCGGCGGCGTGCGTATGAGGTCACAAACCGCCGCAGCTCCGGATCGAGCCGCCTGAGCTTCATCTCTTCCGCGGTGGCGGGCGCGAATGCGGATGGCTGTGGGGTGTACGTGAGCGGCGGCGGTGGCGCGTTGACGGGCGCCGGCTGCCCGAGTCCCGCCACGGGCGGTGGAGCGGGAGGCGCCGGCGGGCGGCCGCCCGGCAGCTGCCACAACATGACGTGGTCCGAATCCTTGACCACGATCGTGCCGGCCGCGAGATCGCCCAGGCGCTTGCCCTTGCCGTTGATGAACAGCACGACGAAGCCCACCCCATACGCATAAGGCAGGAAGTCGACGATGCGGACCACGTTGCGAATCCCCGCCTGCACGAACGTCATCGGTTCACCGCGGTCACCCACTGCGCGCAGGCGGAAGACCTTCTTGCCCACGGTCTGGCCGGACCAGAACGCCTCGCAGGTCCAGAAGTAGCCGAAGATGATGACGAAGCTGCCGATGATCGCGATCAGGTACGCGACCACGTCGAAGCCTGCGGCTCCGACCGCGACCGCGGCGAAATACAGGCCCATCAGGACGCCCGTGAGGATCAGCAGGTCGAGGATCTGCGCGATCGCACGGGTGCCGAGGCCGGCGACCTGGTAGTCGAACGACACCCGTTCAGGGGTGGCAACGACGAGGTCGGTGTCCGGAAGCGGCTGGTCCACATCGTTAAGTAACTCACAATCAGGGAGTGAGATCTGAGGATTTCATCGCCCTCCGCCGCTACGACTGGAACCGGCTCGAAGACCTGATGGCCCGCGCCGGCGCCGGTCACATGAACGCGCTCGCTCCCGCGCAGGTGCTGACGATGTCCGCGCTGTACCGGCGCGCGACCGCCGACCTCGCTCGCGCCCAGCGCGATTGGCCGGGGGAGCCGGTGCACCGCTACCTCAACGGACTGGTGGCACGAGGCCATGGCATCGTGTATCGCCGGGGCGGCGAGATCTGGAAGCGAATCCGCCGCTTCTACGTCGAGACCCTGCCGCGCACCTACCGCGAGGCCTGGCCGTTCCTGCTCGCGGCGGGAGCGCTGATGTTCGTGCCCGCGTTCATCAGCTTCTTCGTCGTGCTCGCCAATCCGGACGCCGCGTATTCGATCGTCGACCCCAGGCTCATCGACAAGGTCCACCATCACGAGCTATGGACCAACATCCCGTCGGACGAGCGCGTGCAGGCCGCGGGGCTGATCATGGTCAACAACATCTACGTCTCGATGTTCGCCTTCGCGCTGGGCGTCGCGTTCGGCCTGCCGGTGATGTGGGTGATGATCTCCAACGGCATCAGTCTCGGCGCGCTGTTCGGCCTGACCGCGGCTTACGGACTGGCCGGCGGGCTTTTCGAGTTCGTCATCGGCCATGGCGTGATCGAGCTCTCGATCGTCATCGCGCAGGGAGCGGGCGGCCTGATGATGGGTTGGGCGCTCATCTCGCCCGGCAACCGAAAACGCTCCGACGCGCTCGTGATCGCGGCGCGCCGCGCGTTCACTTTGCTGCTCGGCCTGGCGCCGCTGCTCATCGTCGCGGGGACGATCGAGGGCAACATCTCGCCCTCCAGCGCGCCTTTTGTCGTCAAGCTCGCGATCGGGCTGACGACCGGCGCGCTCTTCTACTCCTACCTGGTTTTCAGCGGAAGGCGATCACAACAAAGCACGCTCTTTCAGCTCCAGGTACCTCTCGACCAGAGCCGGCGATAGCTTTCCCGCCACGACGTCGAGGCCCAGCACGCCCCCGCGCCTCAACAGCTCGAAGCTCTCCCGGCGGCTCGCCACGAACTCTTCCGCCGCCGCCCACTCGTAGGCGCGGCTGGTGTTATCGATCGGATCATCCCGGGCGCTGAGCACGGCGGGGTCCGACATCGCCACGACCAGCACCAGGTGCCGCGCCGCCAGCCGAAGGGCGTGGGCGACCAGCTCGCGCGAGGCCTCGGGGTCCTGGACGTCGGTCAGCATCACGACCATCGAGCGCCGGCCGACCCGCAGCGCCAGGTGCGTCATCGCATGCCCGAAGTCCGGCTCGACGTACTCGGGCTTGATGGCGTACAGCGCCTCGGTGATGCGCCGCAGCTGGATCGCGCCGCGCTCGGGTTTGATGAAATTCGTGACCCGGTCGTCGAAAGTCATCATGCCGACGCGGTCGCCGTATGCCTGCGCGACCCACGCGAGCATCAGCGCGGCGTTGACGGAATGGTCGAGCTTGTCCAGGTCGCCTGCCGGCGCCGTCATCAAGCGCCCGCAGTCGAGCGCGATGATCACCTGCTGCCCGCGCTCCGCCTCGACCTCGACCACGACAGGCCGATCGCGGCGCGCGGTCGCCGTCCAGCTCACGCGGCGCACGTCGTCACCGCGCACGTAGTCGCGCAGGCCGGCGAACGCGGTCGACGCGCCGGGCGGTCGCGCGCGGCGCATGCCGGCCATCGCCCGCAGGCCCCGCCGCAGCGTCAGCTGGATGCGTTTGATCGCCACCACATTCGGAAACACCGCGACCTCTTGCGGATCCGGCAGCCTGACCTGGCGCCGCCACCAGCCGTCTTCGCGCCACACCTGCAGGTCGACAGCTCCGAACCTGTATGCGCCGCGCTTCGGCGAGTAGGTGCGGTAGCTGAGCTTCACGAGTCCGTTGGCGTCGAACCGGCCTGACACCTCGCGCGGCTCCGGCCGAAGCGATGCCGGCGCGTGATCCGCCAGCCTCGCCATGAGGCCCGCGGCCGCCCGGTTCTGGACGACCACCGTCACGTCCTCGGGCTCGCCGAGCGAGAACGGCTCGGGCATCGTGCGCCGGACCGTGTAGCCCGAACGGCCCGGCAGGAGGGCCAGGTCACGAGCCGCGATGATGGCCAGCCCGGCGTTGAAGACGACCGCGACCAGGCCGAGCACCGGCGAGACGACCGCCAGCGCGATGAGTCCCGCGCCGATCGCCGCGGCCCAGATCAACCGGGGCTGAGGCGCGAGGCCTCTGACCAGGTTCAGCGCGGCGGCACGACCCGGCTCGCCACCGCGTCGAGGACGCTGTCCGGGGTCTGGCCCGCGACCTCAGCCTCTGGGCGAAGGATCAGGCGGTGGCGAAACGCCGGCGCGAGAAGCGCCTTCACGTGGTCGGGCGTCACGAATTCGCTGCCGTCGAACGCAGCCTCCGCGCGCGCCGCCAGCATCAGGAGGACCTCGGCCCTCGTGCTCGCCCCCAGGGCGATCTCCGGCGCGGCACGAGTGGCCGACGCAAGGTCGACGATGTAGCGGCGGATCTTCTCGTCGAGCACCACTTGCGAGACTTGCGCCCGGCATGCCTCGATGTCGGCGCCGCCGAATGCTTGCTCAACCCCTGCTTTGACCGGGTCGCGAAGCTCGATCCCCGACTCCCAGCGGCGGAGCACCTCCATCTCATCGGAAGGCGTCGGATAGTCGAGCCTCACCTTGAAGAGAAAACGGTCCTGCTGGGCTTCGGGCAGCGGGTACGTGCCCTCGTACTCGATCGGGTTCTGCGTTGCCATGACGAAGAACGGCGCCGGCAGGGGCAGCTGTTGACCCTCCAGGGTCACGCCGCGCTCCTCCATCGCCTCCAGCAGCGCCGCCTGGACCTTGGCCGGGGCGCGGTTGATCTCGTCCGCGAGGAGCACGTTGGTGAAGATCGGTCCGCGGCGCAGCGCGAACGTGCGCGTCGAGAGGTCGTAGACCGAGGTGCCGAGGATGTCGGCGGGCATCAGGTCGGGGGTGAACTGAACCCGCGCGTAGTCGAGCGTCAGCGCACGGGCGATCGACTTGGCGAGCAGCGTCTTGCCCGTCCCGGGAACCCCCTCGAGGAGGACATGGCCCTGTGCTACAAGTGCGATCGCGCAGAGGCGGATCGCCCCGTCCTGGCCGACGATCGCCTTCGCGAGCTGGTCGCGAAACCGGGCGTAAAACTCAGTCGCGGTGGTCGAGGCGGTGTCCGTCAACGCCGTGGCGCCGCCAATTTCTTCGGCCGCGGATGGGCGATCGCGTGGAGCCGGCCGGCTGCGTTCAGGAGATCCCGCTCCGTCGACGCGGAAGAGTAGAGCGAGGTCTCGATCTGGGCCAGCTCGGCCGCCACTTCTGGTGCGCGCACCCAGAGAGCATTCCAGAACCGCTCTCGCGGCTGCAGGGGAAGACCCGTCCGCGCCGCCACCGCGCGCTCCGTGGCGCCGGCGAGAAGGCCGAGTGTCACGCCGCGGGCGCTCGAACGCCGCAGCAGCTGGCCCACAGCCACCGACCATTCCGCGTCGGACCGCGCGACTTCAGCTTGGCGCTCGATGATCGGCCCGAACCTCCGTCCGCGCAGCACCAGCCCGAAGAAGACGGCGACCAGCAGCCACAGCAGCGCCGCGCCCCAGGGAGTGCTGACCCATGCCTGCGGCGCGAAATCACTGACCGTCAGACCGTGGTGGTACTCGTCGAATGCGACATGCGCATCCGCGCCCCCGACGCTCAGCAGGTCCGCGAGGAGCCGGCCATTGTCCGCGCGCTCGAGATAGCCGTTGCAGATGACGAGCGGGTCGGCGAGCACGACGAGCTGGCCGAGCCCAATTCTCTGGACGAACCCCGCGACAAATCCACCTCCGGTCCGGAGAATCGGGACCTGGTTGGGAGACGGATCGAGTGGCATCATCCCGTCGCCGCCCGCGACGCGAATCACGCCGTCCACGACGGGCGTGCCCTGATACTCGACGCCCGAAACGAAACCGCCCAGGCGTTTGACGCCGAACGCGCGGTCCAGCTCAGGATCGGCCTGCTCGGACGCATAGATCAGGATGCCGCCGCTGGCCAGAACCCACTGGTGGATGCGGTCAGCCTCATCTGCGGTGTAAGGACTCGTGGGCGTGAACACGAACATCACGGACCGCTCCGCCGGGGCTCCGAAGCTGCCGGTGATCTGATCGGTTGGATGACCCATTGCCTGGCTGAAAAGGAGCGCGGCCGACGCACCGTTGGCCGCGTCGCTGTCGGTGCTGTGCTCGGGAGAGTCCTGCTTCGGCTGCAGCACCAGGGCCGCCACGGCGATCACGACCGCGATGGCCCCGGCGAGCACCCAGCCACGCGCTCCCTTCATGCCGCTGCCTCCGCGGGCTTGGCGCGATACGTCGCCGCCACCTGCTCTGCCTTCCGATAGGTCGCTTCATCCACACCGCGGCCGCCATAGACCGCGGCCTCAAACGGAAGCAGGAGCACGCGCAGGCTGTTGTAATCCGCCGCGCGCTGGAAGATCTCGCGGACGGTGAGCGGGCTTCCTTCCCACGACCGCTCGCCGGTCAGCGTCGCGGCGACGCCGGCGCACAGCGCCCGAATCGCGCCCACGCGATCCCCCGCGGCGGACAATCGGTCCGCCTCCGCGAAATAGTCGCTGGCCGGCCGCGGGCCCTGGGGCCCGGCGCCGACAGACGCGGTGAAGCGTCCTCGCGACGCGCGAAACAGCACAAACGCCACCGCCGTGACCACGGCGATGCCGGCGAGGTAATACCACCAGTCGAGCTGCTGACCGCCCCCGCTAGAACCGAACAGCAGCCGGAGCAAGGCGCGAATCCTGTCCTGCACCCACTGCACGAAGCGGTCGAGCGGGGAAGGCGGGCGGTGAAGCGCGTCGTAGCGGCTCTGCGACATCACGTCGTGCAGGCGCTGCCGCGCCAGATCGGGATCGGACGTTCTCACCGGCTCGAGCAGCTCCTTCAGGAGCGCGGCCAGGCGATTCCTCGCGTCGTCATACAGCGGTGGCCGCGCTCTCAGGTCGGCGATGACCTCCGGTTGGCTTGGCCCCGTTCCTGCGACGAGGACGCGCAGCGCCGTGGTCGCGGGCGCCGTGTCCGAACCCGATGCACCCTGGAGGATGTCGTAGGCCTGCTGCACGGCGTCCGCGTAGATCGGCGGAGGCGGCGGGTCAGCCGCGGCGTTCACGTGCACGAGCAAGAGCAGCGCCAGCGCCGGGACCGCGGCGACCAGGGCCCTCGTCAAGCTTTCAGGACGCCGGCGCCGGCGCTGCCAGCCGGTATGCCATCTGGAAGAGGTCGAGTGCTTCGCGCCGCACCCTGAGGTCGAAGTAGATCAGCACGATGAGGATCTGCAGGACCGGGCTGACCAGCGCGCTCACGAGCTCCGCTCCGGCCAGCGTGACGCCGGCCACGATGAATGGCGAGAGCACGATCGCGAGCAGGAACTGCCCCAGCTGGAGGAACGCGTCGAGCGCCAGCCGGGCCACGTACCACACGATCAGCATCAGGAACAGGACCAGAAACGTTCTCCACCAGCGTCCCCGCACGAGCTGCCAGCTGCGCCGCATCGCCGCGCCCAGGCTGATGTTTTCGATGAACATCGCGGGCGTGACGATGATCCATCCGACGAAGACCCAGACCCAGAGCGCCAACGGGGCCACGCAGAGCAACGCGGCAAGCAACCCCGTCACAGTGAAGAGCAGCCAGTAACCGAGCAGCGGGAAGTAGCGGCGAAGGATTCCGGAGAAGACGCCCCCCAAAGTCACCGGCCGGCCGAGCGCGGACTCGCAGGCCGCGTACATGACCGCCGAGTTCGTGAAGGGGAGGATCACGAGTGTGACGAGAAAACCCGCACCGGCGGTGGCGATGAGCGGCGTGAGGTAGCTGAGGTCTGTCCCGGTCGTGTCTCGCAACGCGACGGAGAACCAGGCGAAAGCCAGCCCATAAAGGGCCGCCGATGGGATGGCGAGGAGGAGCGAGATCCCGGCGAAGAGAAGGAAGTGCCGCCGGTACATGCGGAATGTTTCGTCCAGCATGTCGCCGATCTCGAGCGGGCGGAGCCGTAGCGGAACCGATACGCTCACGTACCCGAACCCTCATGGTTTGGTAGACGCACCTGCTTAAGCGTTGCACGAAAGGGATGGGACTTGAATCAACGTGCCGAGCCACAGCCGGATGACGTAAGGATCCTCTTCGTCGAGGACGACGCATCCGTGGCTCAGATGTACCGCCTCAAGCTGGAGTTGGACGGCTACGCAGTGGATGTCGCGGGCGACGGCATCACCGCGCTGGAAAAGGCAAAGACCATTCGTCCCGATATCGTCTTTCTGGACTTGAGGCTTCCGAAGCTCGACGGCCTGGCGGTGCTGGAACGCCTGCGGGCCGACACCTCGACCGCCGCCATCCCGGTCGTGATCCTGTCCAACTGGAACGAGAAGGAGCTGGTCGAGCGCGGAGTCAGCCTCGGCGCGCTCGACCACCTGATCAAGAGCCAAACCACGCCGGCCCGGCTCTCCCAGCGCCTGAAAGACTGGCTGAAGACCTAGGGTCAGTTCCCTCTCCCCCTAAGGGGAGCAATCAGAAGGCGCGGGTAGCGCGTCCATGACGGGCTCTGCCCGCAGGGTCAGGCTGAGGGCGTGGAAGAAAGCTAGGGTTTGGCAGGACCCGCAGGAGCTGCGCCGGCTGGTTCCTTGTGCCGGGGCTTCGCCGGTGTGAACTTCAGCCCGTCCTCACCCTCGACGTCGATCTGCACGACGTCGCCGCGCGCGATCTTCCCACGCAGCAGGTTCTCCGACAGCTGGTCTTCGATCCGGCTCGTGATCACACGCCGCAGCGGCCGCGCGCCATACGTCCGGTCGTAGCCTTCCCTGGCCAGCAGGTCCTTGGCCGCGTCGGTGACCTCGATCGTGATCTGCTGCTCGGCCAGGTGCTTGCTCAATCGGACAAGCTGCAGGTCGACGATCTCGCGGATCTGACCGGTGGTCAAGCTCTTGAACACCACGACTGCGTCGACGCGGTTCAGGAACTCGGGCCGGAACATCCGCTTCAGCTCGTCGTCGATCTTCTGCTTCGTGTTCTGGTGCCGGCGCTCGACCTCGTCCTTCTCGTCGACGACCGCCGGCTGGAACCCCAACGCGGTGCCCGCCTGGTTGACGTCGCGGATGCCGAGGTTCGAGGTCATGATGATCACGGTGTTCGCAAAGTTGACGATCTTGCCCTTTGCGTCACTGAGTCGCCCGTCCTCGAGGATCTGCAGCAGCATGTTGAAGACCTCGGGGTGCGCCTTCTCGATCTCGTCGAACAGAATCACACAGTAGGGCCGGCGGCGGACTGCTTCGGTCAGCTGGCCGCCCTCGTCGTAGCCGACGTATCCGGGAGGCGACCCGACCAGTCTCGCAGTCGTGTGCCGCTCCATGAACTCCGACATGTCGAGCTTGATCAGCGCGTCCTCGGAGTCGAAGAGATACTCGGCCAGGGCGCGTGCGAGCTCCGTCTTTCCGATCCCGGTCGGTCCGAGGAAGATGAACGATCCAATGGGCCGCCGCGGATTCTTCAGGCCCGCGCGCGCGCGCCGGACCGCCTGCGAGACGGTGACGATCGCCTCGTCCTGTCCCACCATGCGCTTGTGGATCTCTTCTTCCATGCGCAGCAAGCGGGCGCTCTCTTCCTCGACCAGGCGTGATACCGGGACGCCGGTCCACGCGGCGACGATCTGCGCGATGTCCTCCTCACCCACCTCGGGCACGGTCTCGCCCAGCTTGTCGCGCCACGCGGCCTCTTTCAGCGCGAGCTTGTCCTGCAGCTTCTTCACCTTGTCCCGGACGCCGGCCGCGGCTTCGAAGTCCTGCTTGTTGACCGAGTCGTCCTGCTCCGCGCGCTGCCTGCGGATCTCCTTCTGCAGCTCCTTCAGGTCGTCGGGCGTGGTCGTCAGCTTCATGCGCACGCGCGCCGACGCCTCGTCGATCAGGTCGATCGCCTTGTCTGGAAGCGCGCGGTCGCTCACGTAGCGGTCGCTCAACACGGCCGCCGCGTGCACCGCCGCATCCGTGATGGTCACGCGGTGGTGCTTCTCGTA
>VBGV01000079.1 GCA_005880755.1 Chloroflexota bacterium | reverse complement strand
GTGGCCGAGCAGCTCATCGTCAAGGGCAAAGAGCAGGGCTACCTGACCCCGGACGATATCCTCCAGGGCTTCCCGGAGGTCGACGCCGAGCCCGACCAGATCTTCCGCATCTTCGCGGCTTTCAAAGAGATCGGGATCGAGGTCACCGACGGCGAGAAGGATTTCGAAGAGGTCGAGCAGATCGACGACGAGATGCTGCTCGACATCGAGATGATGGACTCGGTCTCCCTGGACGACCCCGTCCGCATGTATCTCAAAGAGATCGGGCGCGTTTCGCTTTTGACGGCGAACGACGAGGTGGAGCTGGCGCAGGCGATCGAGGCCAAGCCGCTGCACGACGCGATGAAGGCGCTGAACGTGACCGAAGAGGTCGACGGGCGCCAGCGGTCGGTCGACGAGCTGCTGCCCGAGGTCATCGAGCGCCTGGCCACCGTCAAGCGCAAGGGGCAGCAGGCGCACATCGCGCAGGAGCTGCTCGGTCTGCTCGACCTCGGCAAGCTGGACAACCTCACCGACGCGGCTTCCGCGGAGCGTCGCCGGATCGCCAATGGTGCGCGTCCCCGTGTTCGGGCCGAGGCTCTGGAGTCTTACCGCATCGCGCGCTACCGGCTGACTGAGCGCTATGAGCGCGCGTATGAGGCCAAGCAGCGGCTGACCGAGGCCAACCTGCGGTTGGTGGTGTCGATCGCCAAGAAGTACATCGGGCGCGGCATGTCGTTCCTGGACTTGATCCAGGAAGGGAACATGGGCCTGATCCGCGCGGTCGAGAAGTTCGACTACCACAAGGGCTACAAGTTCTCGACTTACGCCACGTGGTGGATCCGGCAGGCCATCACGCGCGCGATCGCCGACCAGGCGCGGACGATCCGCATCCCGGTGCACATGGTCGAGACGATCAACAAGCTCGTCCGCGTTTCGCGCCGGCTGCTGCAGGAGCTCGGGCGCGAGCCTTCTGACGACGAGATCGGCGAGGAGATGGGGATCACGCCGGAGAAGGTGCGCGAGATCGTGAAGGTGTCGCAGGACCCCGTTTCTCTGGAGACGCCGATCGGAGAGGAAGAGGATTCGCACCTCGGGGATTTCGTCGAGGACCGCGAGGCGGTGTCGCCGTCCGACGCTGCTTCCTTGACGATGCTGCACTCCGAGGTCGAGGACGTACTGGACACGCTGACGCCGCGCGAGCGGCGCGTGCTGCAGCTGAGGTTCGGGTTGATCGACGGGCACCAGCGGACGCTGGAAGAGGTGGGGAAGCGGTTTGGGGTGACGCGGGAGCGGATCCGCCAGATCGAGGCCAAGGCGCTGCGCAAGCTGCGCCACCCGTCCCGGTCGAAGAAGCTGCGCGACTACCTGGAGTAGCCGTGAAGCTCCCCTCTCCCCTTCAGGGGAGAGGGTCAGGGTGAGGGGCGCGGGAAGCAGCTTCCCTCTCCCCTTCAGGGGAGAGGGTCAGGGTGAGGGGCTAGCGAAGCAGCTTCCCTCTCCCCTTCAGGGGAGAGGGTCAGGGTGAGGGGCGCGGGAAGAAGGAAGTCCTAAGGCCTCGAATATCGCGTCGGCGACGCCCCCGTCCCGATCGGACAGAACGTAGTTGTTCCAGAATCGGATGACCCGATAACCGGCCGCCTCGAGGTCTTCGGTTCGTTTTGCGTCCTTGATTCGGGCGTCTTCGTCGTGCGTGTCGCCATCAATCTCGATGACCAGCCGAGCGGATAGGCAAACGAAGTCGGCCACGTATTTGCCAATTACGTATTGGCGACGGAACTTGAGACCGGCCAGGCGGCCGCTTCTCAGCATCGACCAGATTCGTTTCTCTGCTGAGTTCCCATTCGCGCGGAGTTCCCTTGCTCGTTGGGTCATGAACTGGTTTCTACGCACTAGTCCCTATGGTGCCGGGGGTTGGTTGCCGGGCCAACGCTCTTAACACGCGTACTTCTCTCGAGGCCCCTCACCCCAGCCCTCTCCCCTGTGGGGAGAGGGGGTTGCTCTTTTCGAGGCCCCTCACCCCAACCCTCTCCCCTGCGGGGAGAGGGAGTGCCTGACAATTGGCCCGTGCCGGTCATTACGGTCGGGCGGCAGTTTGGGGCGGGCGGTGCCACCGTCGGTCGGATGCTGGCGGATGAGCTGAAGGCCGACTTCCTCGACTCCAAAATCATCGACGAGGTCGCCCGGCGGCTCCAGCTGCCCAAAGAGGAGGTGGAGGCGGAGGACGAGCAGCCCGGCTCACTGCTCGCCCGGCTGCTGGTCGCGCTCGGCTCGGCGAGCACCGAGCCGCTCATCCCGCCCGAGGCGACCGCCTGGAACCCGCCCAACGTCGCCCCCACGTTCGACACCAGGAAGGCGGTGCTCCAGATCACGCAGCACGTGATCGAGGAGGCGGCCCGCAGCGGCAACGTGGTGATCGTCGGCCGCGGCGGCGCCTACATCCTGAGCAAGTTTCCTGGCGCCCTCCACGTGTTTCTCCGGGGCGCGGAGGCGGTGCGCGTGAGGGCGATCATGGCCCGCTTCAACCTGACGTCCGAAGACGAGGCGCGCAAGCGGATGAAGCAGACCGACGAGAACTGGACCTCGTACATCAAGCAGGTTTACGGCCACGACCGCAACCACCCGGCCCACTACGACATGGTCCTGGACACTGGCCGGCTGGGCTACGAGGCGACGGTCGAAGCCATCCTTTCGGCGCTCAAGAGCCGCAAGCCGATAACCTGATCACCGAATGGTCCACTCCCTTGGATCACGCACGTCTGGAGTCGACGGCTCGAGCGAGGGCGGTCGCATCAACACCATCAACATCCCTGGCGCCCTGGTCATCTACGGCGTCGCCCTGCTCCAGGCGCTGCAGCCGAAGAATCCCAAGACGAAGCTGAGCGTCGCCCCTGTCCAGGTGGACGGGATCTGGAGCCTCGATCTCAGCTACCTGGGCGACGAGCCCTCGCGCGTCCCGGAGCGGTGGCACGGCCACCGGGTGATCCTGAAGAAGGTCGAGCCGCCGGCGCCGAGTGCCTGACGCCTTCGGCCCCCAAACCAAGGTCCGGGAGGTGGTCGAAACGCTCGGCGACCGCGGGCGGGAGGCGCTCCTGAAGCACGGCTATGACGTGGGGGAGGGGTTCGTCGACGTCCTGTCCCAGTACCAGACGCTCGAGCACGCGGCCCGGCAGGAGCGGATTCGGGACCTCGGGGGGCTGCTTCGGGAGCTGAACTCCGCCGGGTAGTCGGTCTACGTGCGGGGTGCACGAAATGTCGGTGCTTATTTACAGTCTTATGAATCTTCCAATTCAAGGGACGTCGATGTACCATGCAACGAAATCCTGTCCCGGATCGTTATACAGGTCGAGGTTTACGTCAGTGCAAAGGTCGAAGCTGGAGTCGGACAAAGGCAAATGCGCCTGCGGAAGGCGCATGAAAGACGCCACGGTCTTCACCTATCGCTCCCACACCGATCGGTTCCTGTTCCACCGCTGCGAGTGCGGCACGGAATGGACCGAGCACCTTACGGACATCGACCCGACCGACCCCGTCACGTCGGACGAGGTGATCGAGGTCCACAAGCAGCTGGCCAAGTTCGAGGGTTCGATCGCGGAGCTGCTGCAGCCCCGCTCCGCCTAGTCCCTCCGTTCGTCGGTCAGTAGGCGTACATGTGAACGCAGCCGCCCGGATTCAGTGACGCGCTCAGGCTGTACTCGGCTTCCGGCGGAATGTAAATCCAGTCGCCCGACCTGAGCTCGATCCCGTTGTAGAGAAGCCCTCCGGAAAGGACCATGCGGAACTGCGCCACCTTGTGCGCGTGCGATGGCAGGATGGCGCCCGGAGCGCTCGACGTCAGGAAGAAGAAGGTTGCCTCGCTCATCAAGTAAACCGGCAGCTGCCACGTGTCCCAGCCCGGCGGCATGTTTTCCCGCCTGAGCCGATACCGGATGTCATCCATGCCCTCGTCTCGCGAGGTGACAATCCGGTCGGGCCTCTTGAAAGCGGCGTCCACCCTCTGCACGCCACCTCGTCTCTTCTCGTCTAGAAATCGGTCGTCTGGCTTCCATTCCGAGCCCATCGAGTATCCCTCCCGGTGAGTGACGCGCCGGCTGCAGCTGAGGCCCGACTCAGACAGTACTCACCACTTGAGGGTTGTCAAGGTTGCCGGGGCCCAAGTCCGTGCGCGACCGCCCAGGTCGCGACCTCGGTGCGAGAGCGCATGCCCAGCTTGTTGCGGATCCGTTCGACGTGACCCTCGGCGGTCCGCTCCGCGATGAACAGGCGTTGCGCGATCTCGCGGTTGGTCAAGCCGCCGGCCACCATGGCCGCAACCTCGCGCTCGCGGCGGCTCAACGGCCCCGCTTCGGCCGCGGCGGATTCGGCCTGTGGGCCGGCGCCAAGCGCGTACTCGAGAGCCCTGGCGACATTCATCGTCTGACCTTCATTCCAGACGGCCTCGCTCTTGTTCGGCCCAAGCTTCTTGCGGATCCGCTCGCTCATGTCGTTGAGCTCCTTGACCCTGAACGACCATGTGCTCAACGAGGATTCGCGCGACAGGCGGTCGACCACCGCTGCGAGTCGCAATGCACGTTCGTCGTCTTTTCGTGCGGCGGCGACGAGCGCCAATCCTCCAACAGACCAGATGATCCCGAAGCGGTCGTTCAGCTCGCGCAAGATGGCGAGCGATTCGGTCCAGCTCGCGGCGGCACCCTCGATGTCGCCGAGGCCGAGCTGGGCATTCGCCAGGCTCTCCAGGTGGCGCCCCATCCTCGGGAGATCGCCGCTGGACCTGCTGAAGGCGACGCACTCGCGGAGGATGTCGACCGCCGTCGTGAAATCGCCTTGCTCGTTGGCGATCATGCCGATCTGATTGCGGACCTCGACCGCCGCCTGTCGATCGGCGGACTTCTCGAGCAGGGCGAGCGCCTCGTCGTACATGCGCGTCGAGACGTCCATCTGGCCGAGGGAGTGGTAGACCGCGCCCGCGCCGCGGAGCGTGTAAGCGATCAGCTCGGGGTCGCCGAGCTCGCGCGCCAGCGCGATGCTCTGATCGGCCAGCGCACGGCTGCTGGCGTGGTCGGCCTGCCTCGAGGCAAGGCGCGCGGCCAGGTTGAGCGCTCGGGCACGCGCCTGGTCCTTCGCGGTTGCGCGTTCCAGCCGGTCGATCAGCACGTTGCGCAAGCGGGCCTGGTCAAAGAACTCAGACTCGGCGAGCTCGATCGCCAGCGTCAGCCCGGCGTCGTCAACTTTTTCCCGTGCCCAATCAAGCGCCGCCCAGAAGTTCGCGGATTCCCGCGCCTTCCATTTCTCCATCAACCGGTAGCGAGTGCTGCCGTCCTCCAGGCGCTCCGCGACCGCCATCGACTTCTGGACGAGCCCTGTCAGCACCCCGACCGAGTCGCCGGCCGCGTCGGAGCAGATGCTGCGCACCGCGTCCAGGGTGAATCCGCCATGAAAGACGGCAAGACGCCGGAACAGCTGCGCTTCGTCAGCGGTCAAGAGCCTGTGGCTCCAATCGATCGCGGCAGCCATCGTCTGCTGACGCTCGGGCACGGTCCGGGCGCCCGACGCGAGCAGGCGAAAACCGTCGGTGAGGTTGGAGAGGAGCTCTCGCTCCGACATGATGTCCAGCCGGGCCGCAGCCATCTCGATCGCCAGGGGCAGGCGGTCGAGCCGGTCGCAGATCGCGGCCACGGGCTCGCGGTTGGGCGAGGCGACCTTGAACCCAGGCACCACGAGTCGGGCGCGCGCCTCGAAGAGGCTGAGCGCGTCAGGGTCGCCGAGCGAGGACACGGGCCAGCGCACCTCCCCCGGCACGCCCAGAGGTTCACGGCTGGTGGCGAGGATGGTGAGCTGCGGACAGCGCTCCAGCAGGGCGTGGGCGAAAGAGGCGCACTCGGCGACGAGGTGCTCGCAGTTGTCCAGGATGAGAAGCACCCGGCGTGGCGCCAGCCACGACGACGCGACCTGCTGCGGCGACCCACGTCCCGGCAGCTCGAGGTTCGCCACGACCGCCGCGCCGACGTCGGTCTCCGCCGCCAGCTCGACCCACCAGATGCCGTCCGGCCAGGCCTCACGGGCTGCGCCTGCGACCTCCGCCGCCAGCCGGCTTTTGCCGGCGCCGCCCGTACCCGTGAGCGTGACCAGCCGCGCGTTCCGCACCAGCGCCTTGAGCGCGCGCAACTCCGCCTCGCGCCCCACGAAGCTGGTGAGGCGGAGAGGCAGGTTGGTCGGAGCAGCCTTCGTTGGGTGGCCCTGGCCAGCCACCTTGCCCATCCGGGTATCTTCGCCCAGGCCGGCGGCAATGCAAAGACCCGGCGGAAAAGCGAAAAGGAGAGAGGGACGGCCGGGTCCCTCTCTCCAATCCGATGCACCCTGGGGAAGTGGGGGTGCGGCATCGAGCGTCTTAGCCGAGCTCCCGGTACCCACGGCTGGGCTGGTCGTTGGTGACGGCCGGCTGAGCCTTCGGGTTGTCCTGGCGCACGACGGTGCCTGGCGCCGCGTGGGTGGTCACGCTCTGGGATGCAGCCGCGCCGGAGCCGCTGAGGCCCTTGGCGACGTAGCCACCCATGGCGGCGAGACCCAACGCGACGATGACGAGGATTGCGACGACGAACGTTTTCGAGATCGACGCTCCGCTGAACGATGCTCTGGCTTCCATTTCTCTCTCCTCAATGGATTCGGTGATTTCGGCTGCGTTGTGCGAACCGTTGAGTTGAGAGTAGGAATCAGGGCCTATGTGTCATAAGGCTGGAAACACCTGAAATCCATGGGTGCAGGTACCTGATTTCGAGTACCTGCGCTTATCCCCGCGGTCTGACAAAAAAGGAGAGAGGGACCGGCCAGGTCCCTCTCTCCAGACGATGCACCCTGGGGAAGTGGGGTGCGGTTCCGAGCTTGTTACTAGAGCTCCCGGTAGCCGGTGTGGGGCGTGCGGTCGGCCTTCTGGCCGGTGCCGGCGAACTGCGCGATGAAGTACGGGTCGTCCTGGATGTAGCGCGGCGCCGGTCGGGGCGTGATCTCCTGCAGGATGTAGCCGGGCAGCTCGGCCCCGGCCTTGCTCTCGCGGTCCTGCCGAAGGACGGTTCCTGGCGCGGCGTGAACGCTCACGTTTTGGGAAGCGGCGGCGCCTGAGCTGGTGAGGCCCTTGGCGACGTAGCCACCCATGGCGGCGAGACCCATCGCGACGAGGACGAGGATCCCCGCGACGAACGTCTTCGAGACCGGCGCTCCGCTGAACGATGCTCTGGCTTCCATTTCCTCTCCTCAAGGTTCTTGTTGATTTCGGCTGCGTTGTGCGAACCGTTGAGTCGAGAGTAGGAATCAGTGCCTATCGCTCATAAGGCTGGAAACACCTGAAGTGAGAGGAGGCAGGTACCTGATTTCGGGTACCTGCCCCTTCACTTCCTATGTTTACGAGTTCGAGGCGAGCGCTGACGCCTGGTCCACCAGCTGCCGGCCCCGGTCGATCATGTCCTTCAGCTCCTGCTCGCTCGCGGTCGGGCCGCCGAACGCGGCGTTGGTGAGGGCGGTGCGCATCTGGGCCTCGAGCGTGTCCCGCTGGGAGGTCAGCGAGGCGATGCTGTTCTCGACCGAGGTGTAGTGGCTGTCGTTGGTTGCGCTGCCGCTTGCGATCGCGTGCGTCGACGCGACCAGGGTGTCGTGGGCGAACGGTCCGAACGGAGCCGCGATGTCCTTGTACACCTCGTGCAGGCGCACCAGCGACTCGTGGTGGGCGCGCAGGTCCCGCGAGACCGCGGCCGTTTGCAGGAAGTCCGCCAGGACCGCGCCGTCGGGCTCGTAGCTGTCCTTCAACCCGAGCAGCGCGAGCATCGTGGGTCGCGTGTCGGCGTGGTCTGACCAGGTGGCGCTCGTGCGTCCCAGGTTCTTGACGCCGGGTCCGACCAGACCGAGCCAGGTGCGGCCTATGTCATCAGTCGCGTCGCCGTGGCTCCAGGCGAAGTGGTAGTCGACGCAGGTGGCAACCTTGCGGCTCGGGGGGTCGCCTACGGGACAGGCGGTGTTGGTGGTGGTCAGGAAGTAGTCCGGGTTGGCAAAGTAGGTGAAGTCCGGCGTCCGCCGGGGGTCGGCGTTGACCATGTGCAGCGCCTTCTCGCCCACCGTATCGGCCATGAAGAGCATCACGTCTCGGGGCGACGATGGATCGACGTACGGATCGATGCCCCTGGCTGCCGCCAATTTGCGTTCCAACTCGCGGATTTGAGCCGCGGTTGGCGGGGCGGCGGTGGGCTTGGCTACATAGATGGTTGGAGCCGAGTCGAAGTGCATGTCGAATGTTGGCGGCGTGTAGGTGTTCGGCAGTAGTGCCTTGATGTTCTGCGTGACCTCGCCGATCTGGTTGGCCGGGCACGTCTGTCCGCCGCTCACGTTGCAGAAGGTGTGGCTCCACGTGCCGTCGGTGGAGTTGCCGCCGGCGAAGTGGTCGTTCTCGTCCGAGGTGAAGACGAACAGCGTGTTGGACTTGTTGATGCCGTCTGCGGCCAGCCGGTCGAAGAAGGCGCCGAATGCCTGGTCGTAGGCATGGAGCGCCGTCACGTAGTCGGACTCACCTGGGCCTGACGCGCGGCGAAGGTCGTGGTTGTCGTGTGCGTCGGAGATGTAGGCGAACGTGATGGGTACGCCTGCCTCCTGCATCTGGGCGACGTAGGCGAGGCTGACCTTGGCGGGCATGCCGTCGAATCCGGGGAAGCCGGGATTGCCCGCGGGGTCGGTGATGTCCGCGCCGCTCATGTCCTTCACCACGGGCTGGTTGTTCGTGATCGCGCGGTTGACGTACTTCGCTCCGAACAGGCCTTTGAAGCCCGTGTAGCCGCCCGGCTCCTGGGGCAGCAGGTCGTCCTTGGCGTTGGCGCTCGGGTTGCAGATGCGGCTGCCCTGGGCGCAATGGATCGCGATCCCGACGAAGTCGGTTTGCGCCAGCGCGGGATTCGTCTTCGCCTCGTTCCACTCGGTCGAGCCGGTGCCGAAGACCTTGGTCATATCGCCGGCAGGCGTGATCTTGGTGTTCTCGAGGACGACGTTGGCCGTGGATACACCGCCGTAGTCGCACCCGGCCCTTGTGTAGGGAACCCACGGCGCCGGCGTCGTCACGCCGCCGGTGGTGACCATGTTGGGCAGCGGGTCGTTGGCCCCGGTGGGGGTCACGTCGTCGACCAGGTCGGTCCAGTACTTGAACGCGGTCGAGAAGGCGGTCGTGCCGTCTGGCTTGAAGTAGCCGTAGCTGTTGGTGACGGTGAGGCCGTGGCGGTCCGGGTAGAGGCCGGTCAGCGAGGTGAGGATTCCGCCCGCGGTGTGCGAGATGAGGATCGTGTGGTTGTTGTCGCTCAGCGTGCCGTTGCCGGTCATGAAATTGAGCAGGTTGGGCATCTGCTCGAGGTCGGAGGCGATGCCCGCGCGATCGCGCGTGAGATGCGTGTTGTCGAACGTGATCGAGATGACGTGCTGGATGCCATTGTTGAGCGAGCAGCTCTGCGTCTGGCTGTTCGTGTTGGCTGCCGGGTGCGCCGATGCGGTGCTGGGAACCAGACACTGCATGGCCACGAGCGCCGCCACCGATGCGAGCTTCATCAGCCGTCTCATACCAAACCCCCTAATTGCCGAAGCACCCCCTGCAACGCACCGACCATAACCCGCCCCCGTTATCCGCGGGTTAGATGTGGTTTAGGACTCGACCTTATGCACTCTCCACGCGACATGTCAAGTTCCCAGACAATGTGGCGGCGATGAGCATCCTCTACCGCTTCATGTACAGAATCGGCTTCACGCCATGGGACCGGGTGCTGCCGGCTGAGCTGGGCGAAATCGTGGGGGCGCTTATTCCGGGACGCGCGCTGGACCTGGGCTCGGGCCAGGGCGCCAAGTCAGTGTTCCTGGCGCGCCACGGCTGGCAGGTGACGGCGGTCGAGAACGTTCCTCGGGCGATGGCGGAGGCGCGGCGGCGTGCATCGGACGCCGGTGTCGCGATCGATTTTCGTGCCGGGGATGTCACGCGTCTTTCCGAGTTGAATCTCTCGCCCGGATATTCGCTCGTGTTCGACTTCGGCTGCTATCACGGGCTGAACCGAAAGCAGCGCGACGCGTACGGCGAGGGCGTGAATGCTCTGGCTGCGCCTGGCGCCACGCTGCTTCTTATGGGCTTCACGAGGGCGGTGCCGCCGGTGCCGTCGGGCGTCAGCGAGGCGGACCTGCTCTCGCACCTGGGGAGCTCCTGGAAGGTGAGTTGGACTCATCCCGCCGCCTTGGGTGGAACGGCCGCCATGAACCGGGCGACGGCGGCGTGGTTCTGCCTGGTCAGAAGCTAGGTCTGACCGAGCGCCGTCTGCATATCGGCTGCCGTTTTGTCGAGCAGGGTTTGGAGCAGGTCCTTCGCCATCGGCTGGCCTTCGGTGATGACCTCGTCCCAGATCTTGCCGAGGTCGGTCCGCATCGACTTCTCGAGTGCGGGCCAGGCAACCAGCGCGGGGAGCGAGCGGCCGGCCGCGAGCTGCGACTTGATGGGGCCGGGTTGCCCGGCGGCGACCAGCGCAGGGTACATGCCGATTTTGGTCGCTAAGCTGCTCTGACCCTCGCTTCCGGTGAGCCACTTCACCAGCTCGAATGCCGCGCTTTCCTGGTTGCTGTTCTTCACGATGGCGAGGTTGCTTCCGCCGATCCAGACTGCGTGTCCTGTGTGGCCGGGCGGAAATTGCTGGACGCCGAACTGCGAGCCTTTCAGTTTTGTCGCGAGCGAGGGGCCGGCGATGGTGACGGCGAATTTGCCGCTGGCAAACATCGATTCCACGCCGGCGGTGTCCTGCTTGAGCACGTCGGCGTCGACGTACCTGCCACCGAAGCGCTGATACTCGTCCACTCCGTCGACCGAGGCGCTCTGGTTGATGGTCGGTTTCGTTCCGTCATCGCTCAGGAGCGAACCGCCCGCCTCCCAGATCCAGGGGGCGAAGCTCGCAACGGGGTTGGAGTCGTTCCTGCCCGCGATGCCGAGAGGCGAGATCTTCTTGGAGATCTTGATCGCGTCCAGCGTGTGGTCGAACGCCTCCCAGTTGCTGAAAGCGTTCGCGGGATCGATGTTGAGCTCTTTGAGAATGTCGGCGCGGTAGTAGACAACGCGAGTGTCGATGAACCACGGGATCGAAGTCGTCTTGCCGGTGGGCCATGCTTGTGGGACGAACGCACTTTTGCCGCCGATGCTCTGGACCTCGTCGGTTGAGAACTCATGCAGCGCGCCGGTGTTGGCCACCGCGGCAACCCACTCCCTGTTGAGCTCGACCACGTCGGGTGCGTTGGCGCCGGTAAGTGAGGCTGGGAGGCTCGAGATTTTCGTCGCTTTGACATCAATGTCGGGATGCGCCGCGTGGAAGGCCTTCGCTGCATCCGTCGCGCCGCTGGACAGGTACCAGAAGTTGATCGTGGTGGCTGCGCTCGGTGCATTCGGTTGACCGCCGCACGCGACGGTGAGGAGCAGGGCGATAGCGCCGGGTCCCAGCCACCTCATCTTGTCTGTAACGCGGATTGTGACCGGCCCCGGTGCCGGCGGGGTTCAGTCTCT
>VBGV01000078.1 GCA_005880755.1 Chloroflexota bacterium | reverse complement strand
AACGCATCCTTGCGCTGGGAGATGAGCTGGTAATCCACTCGGCTCGTGCGTACGACCTCGTGAAGTTCGTCAAATCTGAGGTAGAAGATGTCCTCCTTCTCAGAAAGCACGTGCGCCTGCACGAGGCGCCCGGCCTCTTCGAGCAAGGCCTGCTTGTACACGAAGTAGCGGCTGACCATGCCGTACTTTGGATACTCCCGGTACCCGATGAATGTGCGGACGCGGTCGATCTTCCGCTTGACCTCTTCGGCTTTCTGCTCTCCCTCCGGCAGGGCCCGCAAGCGCTCCAGCAGCTCCTGTTCCTTCGCCCGCGCCTCCTGCCGCCCTTGCTCGAAGCGCTGTGCACCGGCGCCCGGCTCGAAGTTCTTGATGTTGCCGAGGAGCACGGGTAGGAGCGTCGTCGGGCGTTCGCTCCAACGCGGCCTGGTGATGTCGATCTCGCCGACGCAGCGCATGCCGTACATGTCGAGGAAAGTCTTGATGGCGTTGCGCGCTTCCGGGCCGCCCGCCAAAGTGGGCAGCTCCTCCAGGAAGCCCTCGTCCTCGACGTGTTGCAGAAAACCCACCACCTCCGAATGCGGGCGGATCACGTCCGCGACGTCCAGGAGCGCCAGCCCCATCTCCGACGTGACGTTGTGCGGGACTGACTGCGTGAGCGGGTCGGCCGCGTTCTTCTCGCCCAGCCACGCCTCCAACGTCTCGTTCAGCCACCACGTGGCCTCCATCGCCGACATGAGCACCGCATGGCTCTGCGGATCGAACAGGATCCGCCTCAGCTCCTGGATGTCCGCCAGGATGAAGTCGAGCAGCGCCGACCCAGACTTGGTCCGGATGTCGCGTTTCAAGGCGGCGATGGATTCCTGGTTCCGTCCGATCAGATCGGTGACGATCGCCGGGTCAGTCTCGATCGGGGTCGCGCCGCCGGCAGGCGCGGCACGGCGACCGTCGTCGGGGAGCGACGGAATGAAGTCACCGCGTTCGAGGATGCTGTGCAGCGCGTCCCCGATCAGCGGATCGGCTTTCCCGAAGCCCTCCAGAAGGCGGGTGCGGCTCGTCGGCAACCCCAGGTCCCGGACGACGTCGACGAACAGCCTCCCCCCCGCCTCGAACATCGGCCGCGGCGTCGTCATCTGCCAGAAAGAAAGACCCAGGGGTTTCATGGGGTCGGTCATCATCTGCTGGTGGCCGACGGAGATATAGAGGTGATTCTCTTGGTCGTCGACCGCGGGGATGGGGAACAGCGTGGTGATCGGCCGGCTCTGGACGATCTGGAAGCCGTCATCGACCAGGCACCATTCGATGTCCTGGGGGTGGCCGAAGTGCGCTTCGATCCGCCGTCCCAGCTGCGCGAGTCGCACCACCTGCGCATCCGTCAGTGCTGGCTGCTCCTGCCGCTCCGGGTCGATCGCTTCTTCCTGGGTCCCGCCTGCCGGCGCGGCGTGGATGGCAAGGCGTTTGGTGGCGACCGCCTTGGCGACGACCTCGCCGTCCCGCACCTTGTACATGTCCGCGTTCACCAGGCCGGAGACCAGGGCCTCTCCGAGGCCGAAGCTTGCCTCCACGGAGGCCACCTTCCGGTTTGACGTGACAGGGTCGGCCGTGAAAAGGATGCCGGCCGCCTGCGGGAAGACCATCTGCTGCACGACCACGGCCATTTGGACCTTCCGGTGGCCGAAGCCGCTCCGCAGGCGATAGGTCACGGCCCGCTCGGTGAACAGCGATGCCCAGCACCGGCTGACGTGCTGGAGGATCGACGCCGGCCCCACGACGTTCAGGTAGGTTTCCTGCTGGCCTGCGAAGGATGCCGTCGGCAAGTCCTCTGCCGTCGCGCTCGATCGGACGGCGTAGGCTGCCTGCTCGCCGTCCCGGGCGAGCGAGCGCGTGATCGCCGCCGCAAGATCGACGGGGATGGCGATCCCTTCCAGGGTGCCGCGGATCTCCGCGCTGAGTGTGCGGATCACCTCCCGGTCATCCGGGTTCAGGCGCGACAGCCGATCGAGCCGATCATCGATCGACGGCGCTTCCGCCAAGATCCGCCGGAATGCGTCCGTCGTCACGCAGAATCCATCCGGCACGCGAACGCCTTCGATCCGCGAAAGCTCCCCCAGGTGCGCGCCCTTGCCGCCAACGAGCGCGACCTGCGTCTTGTCGACCTCTTCGAGACCCAACACGTAGCGCTCGATCATCGCGACACAGATCCTGAGCCCATGCGGATGACGGGTCGGGAGGCGCTCATGTGCACCACGGTCAGCGCGAACATCGCGGTCTGAGCCAGCTGACCCTTCGCGAGGACCGATCAGCGACCGACCTCATCCCCGTCGGACCGCGGAGCAGGCGAATTGCACTAGCTATTCAGGAGAAGCTTGCGCAGCTCAGCTTCCGTCGGCGCGCCACGAATCCCGTCTTTAGTTCTAAAGACGCGGCAGCTCATACCGACCTGCTCAACGCCGGTGATAAAGGGATCCCATCCGTCGATGAGGATTGTTGGCGAGCCGTGGAAGCCGAGTTGATCAGCAGTCTCTGGAGAGTCGATGAGCTGGTACTCGAGCGTCACGTCATCACTGGAGAAATCTCGAAGTACGTGCCGGACCCGCTCGTCCGCAAGCTTCCAATGCGGGCACCCATCGAAGTACTGAATCGTGATCTTCATGCGTAATCTCCACAACGCGTTTGTCTTGAAACTGATATGCGACGGCGGTCGCCGGCGGAGCCAATTCCAGGTTCGAATTGGTCTTTCATCGACTGCCTGATTTCGTGCCAAACATATTGGGGGCGACACGCTCAGTCAGCACGCGTCCGACCTCAAATGCCTGGTCAACTGGCAGCAAGGTCGTGCCTTCGTGGGCGGCAATCCACCTGTCGCCAGTCTTGTGAGAGGCAAAGAAAAGGACACGGTGGCAGAAACTTTCGATCACGTCGTAGCCAAAAGGACCATCTGGAATGACCATCGACACCAATGCGCCCGCCGGCGTCACGTCGCGAGCACCATCGCGATCGACCACGAGTGCCACCGGCTCACCGCTTACTGGGTCGGATGCCTCCACGCGGACCTCATTGCCGATGATGCCCGGAATGAAGAGCGTGTCTAGAGCGCACCAAGCGTAGGTGGTGTTGCCGGCGGCCACGAGACGGTACTCCGGCTCCAGTTTGTGGATAGCGTGGCCCCAGAAGCCGACCACTCGTCCCATGTCGTCCCTGAACACCCCGGGCCACCTGTTCAGTCTCTCGTTCACGCGCTCCAGTGAGACGCCGCCGACCGCCTTGGCAATCGCTGCCGGCTCAACCGGCGCACCGCTGCTCATCAGGCGATGGACGGCGGTTGCAATGTGCTGATCGGTTTCGTCCAAGACCGGCATAGCTGCCTTGATCGCCTCCGCTACATCATCCAACGAGACATCTTTGGGTATCTCGGTCTCCTCTCGCCTCTTCATCTCGCTCTCCTCCCGGGTCTGACATTTCCGATCGCCACCTCGGGCGACTCGATATGTTATCCTGCTTTCCAGATATGTATTCCACGATTCTAGCTCCAACCGACCGCGCCGCCGCGGCACGCTTCTTTCGCGTTCTGGGAGATCCGACCCGGCTCCACATACTGGAACTGCTCGAGGATCAGGAACGCACTGTTGGTGAGCTGGTGAGCGCGGTGGGCCAACCTCAGCCCAGGGTCAGCACCCACCTTGCCTGCCTGCGGCACTGCGGTTTCGTCGACACCGAACGCCGCGGCAAAGAGATGATCTACCGCCTTGCCTTGCGCGGCTTGGATCGGATCGTTGACGAGGCCGACGTCGCCTTGGAGCCGATCGCTGAGCGCCTGGCGACGTGCACTCGCATCGGCCCGGACTGGGTATGAGCCCGGCTCGCGCAGCACAGCGGAGTCAGACTCGAGTCGGTCTCGAATTTGGTGGATCTGCTGGCCGGCGCCGGACGGATACGCCGCAATGCCACCCGAGAGGTCGTCGGGTCCGGCGGCCTTAGCGTCATCCCCGACCGACATGAGATCCTGATGCATCTAGCGCAACACATGAATTCTCCGCGGCAACGTTTCGCGCATGCGCACTGCGACCACGAGCCCCGATAACCCTGTAAGGCAGGCAACTGTGATGATCGCGGCGGGAAACCCTGCGGCGTCGGCGATGACGCCGGCAACGATCGCCCCAGCAGCGTATCCGGTATCGCGCCAGAACCGGTAGACGCCGACTGACGTCGCTCTGTCGGGGGCTCGAGCAGCATCGCCTATTACCGCGATCAAAGTTGGATAAACAAGGGCGGTGCCAGCGCCAAGCAACACGCTCTCCGCAATCCACCAGGTAAGACCAGGCATGATCACAAATCCAGCGATAGCGATGGACTGGAGCAGCATCCCGGCAACAATCAGGGTCTTGCGCCCGACCTGGTCGCTCATCCAGCCGGTGCCGAGTTGGCCGGCTCCCCAAACAGCCGGGTAAGCTGACGCCAGCAGCCCGATCTCGCGCAGCCCGAGTCCATGCGCGGTGAAGAAAAGCGGTAATAGCGCCCAGGCCATGCCGTCGTTGACGTTATTGACGAGGCCGGCCTGGCAAGCGCTCGACATCGTGCGGTCACGGAAGCTGACCTCGGTTGCGAGCTTGACCAGCGATCGTGTTCGCTCCGCACCGCCGGATTCGAGCTCTACATGGCCCGTGGTGTCGTGCGTGAACAGGGAGAGCAGCAGGCCGCAGATGACGAGAGCCTCTGCCAGCAGGTAAGGACCGGGTCGAATGCCGTAGCTCGCGGCAAGGTATCCGGCAACCGCGGCAGCTGCCGATACGGCCAGGTAGCCGAACGCTTCGTTCAGGCCGAGGGCAAACCCACGTCGCCGAGGTCCGACGAGGTCGATCTTCATGTTGACTGTGGTCGACCAAGCAAGGCCCTGATTGAGCCCGAGCAACACGTTCGCAAACACGACCCAGCCCCAAGAGGGCGCGAAAATGATCAGCGGAGGAACGGGTAAGGCCGCCATCCAACCCACCAGCAGTACGGTCCGCCGGCCGAACCGATCAGCGAGCCCGCCGGCGATGAAATTGCTGGCGGCTTTGACCAAGCCGAAGCTGATCAGGAAGGAGAGGATCGCTGCGCTGCTGGCGAGGTGAAAGTCATTCTCGGCGAGCGGTGCCAGGGTCGACCGCTCGACTCCCACCACCCCGCCGACGAACGCATTGATCGCCACCAAGAGTGCGAACTGTTGCCAGTTCGCACGCAGGCCCAGTCGGATCGCGTGTGATGCCTTCATGCGCCGGTTGGCCTCAGGCGACAGCGCAGCGGTTGGCTCCCGCCCCCAACACGCTGGGGACGGTATTGCCGCCGAGACGTGGCCGGGAAACACCTCTGTCGCCTCGGGCAGCTGCAGGAGACGGCTGACCGACATATGAAGCTGACCGACATATGAAGTAGACACGCGCGCGCGCGCGATGCCAGCTCCTGGCGATTGCTGCGGCGGTCCGAGGAGCTCCACACACTGTGACGACGGGTCCCGGAGGCAGGTTCAACTCCGCCAAGGGTCCGAGCCGACCGAGCAGTCCGGACGTCGAGAACAGTGACTGGCCGCTCTGCAGCGAGGAGCTCCTGAAGTTCGGCGAGCGGAGATGCGTTCAGCAGTCATGTTGCGCCTCCTCCAGGAGTCTCGCTAAGGTGTCGTTCGCGTCAGGCGAAGGCGACCGACTTGGCACCGGCGACGATCTCTTCCACTATCTTGGCGGCCCCGACGATGCTCACGCCGTCGGCGAGCTGCTCTGGGGTGATGCCCCGCGGCTTGGCACAGGCCCCGCAGAGCCACACCTTGCCCTGATTGGCGATGAACTCAGTCATGAGATCGTGGAGCTTGGGCAGCCCGGTCGCCTCGACGCCCTCGCTGCCGCCTTTGCACCCAAGGCGAACCGCTTCGATCGTGCAGAGGACGACTGCCTCCTGTCCCG
>VBGV01000029.1 GCA_005880755.1 Chloroflexota bacterium | reverse complement strand
CAGGATTTCTCGCCGGGTACGTGGTGGCGATGCCGCTCCTCGGCGCGTACTCGGATGTGCGCGGCCGTGTCCCTGTGTATGCGGTGTGCATGGGGGCGTTTGCGCTGGGTTCTGCGATGACAGCTACGGCGGGACTGTGGGATTTTGCCGGCCTGCCCTGGCTCATCGCGGGTCGCTTCGTCCAGGGACTTGGTGGCGGGGGGCTGGTCCCGCTCTCGCTAGCGCTGGCCGCCGACCTGTATCACGACCGACCCCGCACGGTTGCCCTCGGCTCGGTCGCCGCGCTGCAGGAGGCGGGCAGCGTTTTCGGGCCGTTGTACGGAGCCAGTCTCGCCGCGGCCGCCGCCGGCGCGGGCGGCTGGCGCTTCGTCTTCTGGCTGAACCTGCCGCTGGCCACGGTCTGCACCGCCGGATTGGTCCTCGGAGCTCGCCGCGTGAAGGCAGCCGAACCCACCCCCGCTTCTTCAATCGACTGGCCCAGCGCGACGCTGCTGGGCGCCGGACTGGGCCTGCTCGTGCTCGCGCTCTATCCGGACGACCCGCAGCACCGAGCGACCAACGCACTGTTTCTGCCGGCAGCATTCGCGGCGGTGGTCGTGCTGGGCGTCTATGGCTGGCGCCAGCTCCGCAGGCTCGAGCCCCTGATTCCGCGCGATCTGCTGCGCAGCCGTGCCTTCGCCGGCGCCACAGCCGCCAACGTGCTCATTGGCGCCGCGCTGATGGTCACCTTGGTCGACGTGCCCCTCCTGGGCCGGCTCGTGTTCAACCTCGATGAGCTCGGGTCCGGCTTGCTGCTGACCCAGTTCCTGGTCGGCGTGCCGGTAGGTGCGCTCGCGGGCGGTCTTCTGGCGGGCCGCCTCGGCGACCGGCCGACCGCCGCCGCGGGGATCGTCCTCTCGGCCATCGCCTTCGTGCAGATGTCGGGATGGCGTGCGGACGAGCTCTCACTACACGTCGGGCCGCTGCGACAGGCCGACATCGCGCTTGGCCTGTGCGGGCTCGGCTTCGGCCTCGTGATCGCTCCCCTCACCGCCTCCGTTCTGGCGTTGACCCGCGGGCAGTTCCACGGCCTTGCCACGAGCCTGGTCGTGCTGGCGCGCACGATGGGGATGCTGGTTGGGCTGTCGGCGCTCACTGCATTCGGGCTGCACCGCTTCCACCAGATCCTTGGCACCCCGGTGCTGACCGACCCCGACCTCCGCGCCCGGGTCAAGCACCTCGAGCAGCTCGTGGCGGCGGCGTTTCTTCAGGAGTACCGCGAGATCTTCCTCATCGCCGCCGCCGTTTGCCTGCTGGCGGCGGTCGTTATCGCTTTGTCGCTACCGCCACG
Source organism: Chloroflexota bacterium (assembly GCA_005880755.1). Lineage (GTDB taxonomy): Bacteria > Chloroflexota > Dormibacteria > Dormibacterales > Dormibacteraceae > 40CM-4-65-16. Next base: position 18,510 of record VBGV01000029.1, on the reverse strand, counting down.
ACGTACGAGTGGTGATATCTGAACGCTTCGTCGGGGTCGCCCAGGCTGGCCATCGCCAATTCGACCTCCGCTTCGAGCTCGCTTCGATAACGCGGTCCAAGGGCGCGGATCAGCGTGTTCGGAAGAGGACCCGCCCCCGCCATCAGCTCGGTCCACTCGCGCGCGCCGTTCGCCCGGCCGCCCGTCACCATCTCCGTCAGCCGCGTCATCTCAAAACCTGCCGCCGAGAGGAGCTGCGGCAGCACCTCTGGCTCCCCGAACTTGGCGCGCTCGGAGCTGTAGCGGGGCAGGCTCAGGTAATGCCGCCGGGCGAGCGGCACCAGGCCCTGGAAGAACAGGTCCTGGGCCCGCGTGCTGAGGCTCCGCCGCTGGCACGAGACCGCGAGCCGTCCGCCCGGGCGCAGCACCCGGTTCGCCTCTTCCAGGGCGGTGGTTGGATCGGCGAAGTAGGCCAGGGCCTCGCCCATCGTCACCAGGTCGAAAGTCGCGGGCCTGAAGACCAGGTTTTCAGCCGCCATGCCGACGAACTGGATGTTCTTCGCCATCCGCGAACGAGCGATGGACAGCATGTTCGAGGAAAGGTCGATTCCGATCACCAGGCCAGGGTTCACGCGCGGGCCGACCACATGCGCCACCAGTCCGGTGCCCGTACCAACGTCCAGCACCTGCTCGTTCTTGGCGGGCGCGGCCAGGTCCACGAGCCGCGACGCGACCCGCCCATGCTGCCCGCCCGCCCAGGTGTCGTAGACGGGAGCGATGCGGTCGAAGAAGTCGACCATGTGGTCGACCATCTCGTCCGAAGAATCGGGGTTCATCAAGGCCACGGGTGTGCTGCTTATCCTTTGTCGACGCCTGGGGGTACGGCTGTTACGATGCTAGCTCCCTGAAATCCCGGCTCAGCCCTTTTATCGGGCGCAAGTCCGAATGGTTGCCAGAGTTGGGATGACAGTATGGAAAACGTAGTGGAGGATTCCATGGCTTCAGCTGAAAAAACCGCGGTTCAGGCATCCGGTACGTCGCAGAACGGCGGGAATAACGTCGTCAGCCTCGGCCCGCGCGACATCCTGCAGGGCCGCCTGGAGATCCAGGGCGACCTCAAGATCGCGGGCAACGTCGAGGGCGACCTCAAGGCGAGCGGGGACGTGACGGTCGACTCGACCGCCAACATCCAGGCCGCGATCGAGGGCTCGAACGTCAACGTCCGCGGCCAGGTCACCGGCAACGTGACGGCCAAAAAGCGCCTCACGCTCGGCGGCTCGGGCCGGCTGAACGGCGACGTGAGGGTCAGCCGCCTCACGGTCGAGGACGGCGCCACGCTCAACGGCAACGTCACGATGTCGGCCGACAAGGGCTAGCTAGCTCAACTTCCCTCAGCCTCCGCTCTTCTCGGCTCGCTGGACCGCGGGCAGCACGACCGTCTCGAGGTAGCGCTTCATCGCGTCCATGGCAGTGTGGACAATCCGCCATTCGAGCTGGGCGAGAAGAGCCTGGTCGCGGTTCAGCTCGGCCAGCCGTGTCCGCCAGAACCGGCTTTCGAGGTTGAGCCCCGGCAACGGGCCGCGAGCCCCTGGGGTGAGGACGGGTAGGTCCGGCAGGGCGCTCGAGTCGCTCGGCGAGTCGGGCAGCTGGTCGGTGGGGGAAGCAAGCGCCGGCCTCGTGGCGGCCGTGACCGCGGTCCAGGCGACAACCACAAGCACGCCGACGACGACGAGCTCGGCGACCACCATCCATGTGAGCGGGGAGCGAATGAATTGGCGCATGACGCCAGGCTAGGCGTCGAAAAGTCGGGTTGGAACCCAGCTTGTTAAGACCGCAACGGGCGAAGCGCGGCCAGCCCCCGGTCGATCGTCTCGATCTTTTTCGGGAAGCTGAACCTGATGTGGCGGCGACCCAGGGCGGGGTCGTGGTAGAAGCTCGAGGCTGGAACCGTGGCCACCGCCGCCTCCTCGATCAGGCGTCGCGCGAACGAGATGTCGTCCGCGGCACCGAACGCATCGATCCCCGCCATCACGTAGTAAGCGCCGTCGGGGGCCGACACCTCGAAGCCGCACTCCTGCAGCCCGCCGACGATCGCATCCCGACGCTCCTGGTAGTCGCCCAGCAGCTCGACGTAAAAGGACGGGGGCAGCTCGAGCGCCTGCGCGATCGCGACCTGGAGCGGGTGCGCCGCGCCTACGGTGAGGAAGTCGTGCACCTTGCGGATGCCCGCTGTGAGCGCGGGCGGAGCGATCACCCATCCGATGCGCCACCCGGTCACCGAATACGTCTTGCTCGCGCCGCTGATCGTGATCGTGCGCTCCGCCATCCCCGGCAGCGTGGCGATGCTGATGTGCCGTCCGCGATAGACGAGGTGCTCGTAGATCTCGTCGGTGATCGCGATCGCGTCATGCTCGATGCACAGCCCCGCGATGAGGTCGAGCTCAGACAGCGAATAGACCTTGCCCGTCGGGTTGTGCGGCGTGTTGATCACGATCGCGCGCGTCTTGTCGTTGAAAGCGGCTCGCAGCTCGTCGGCGTCGAACGACCAGTCCGGCGGACGAAGCGCGACGTAGCGCGGGACCGCGCCGCTGATCACGCAGTCCGGACCGTAGTTCTCGTAGAACGGCTCGAAGACGATCACCTCGTCGCCCGGGTCCACCGCCGCCAGCATCGCCGCGATCATCGCCTCAGTCGCGCCGCACGAGACGGTCACCTCGCGGTCTGGATCGACGGTGCGGCCCCACGCGGCCGACTGTTTCCGCGCCACCGCATTGCGCAGCTGCGGGGCTCCCCATGTCGTCGCGTACTGGTTGAAGCCGGCGCGAAGCGCATTGGCCGCGGCGTCGATGATGCGGATGTCGGGATCGAAATCCGGGAATCCCTGCGCGAAATTGACCGCCTTCTCAGGTCCGTGCAGGGCGAGATTGAGGCGCGTCATCTCGCGGATGACCGACTCGGTGAAGCTCTGCGCCTTCAGGGACAGGCCGATCGATGTTCCGAGGGGCCCCCGCGAAGTCACGGCGTAGCCTCTGACTTCGTGGGGATACAACTAGTGCCCGGGATCGGCACGCTCCAGCTGCAGGTCGGTGCTCGAGCACGAGAAGCAGCGCGCCGGGCGCTCCAGGCTGCGCTCCCACCAGCCGCATATCTTGCAGGTCCAGCGCGTCTTGGCGAAGAAGTCGAGCACATCCGACCTGCTGAGGAGTCCGACCATCTTGCCGCCCCGGATCACCGGCACGCGGCGTATGCGCTCGCCGATGAGAAGCCTGGCCGCCTCGTCGATCCCGGTTTCCTCGGTGACCGAGATGACGCGCGGGCTCATGATCTCGCGCGCGGTCTTTCCCTTCTTCGAGAAGACGTCCGTCTCGGAGACGATGCCGACCACGTGGCCCTCGTTGCCAACGACAGGCGCACCCGTGATCCGCTTCGACGTCAGCGTGCTCGCGATCTCCTCCACCGGCGTGTCCTCGCGAAACGTGATCACGTTTCGGGTCATCACTTCCTTGACCGGAATCATCAGGTTCCGAGCAGTGTAGCCATGGTCTGAAGGTTGGCGTTGCCGCCGCTGAGGACCAGGCCGGTGCGCCCCTTTGGCAGCTTGGCCGAAAGGTAGGCGGCGAGGGGGAGCGCACCCGTCGGCTCGAGGGCGAGGTGCAGCCGCGTCCAGGCGACCCTGACTGCGTTGGCGATCTCGTTCTCGGTGACCGTGACGATCTCGTCCACCAGCCGGTTGCCGAACATGACCTCGAAGTTACGCGCCCCGATGGCGGTCGTGCGCACGCCGTCGGCGAGAGTCGCGGGAGATGCCGTGAGCGTCTGAATGCTTCCCGACTTCCACGTCCGGTAGGCATCGTCGGCCGCCTCCGGCTCGACCCCCACGACCTTGACCCCGTCGCGGTGGCTCTTGGCCGAGATCGCGGTGCCGGAAAGCAGGCCGCCTCCCCCACACGGCGCCGCGATCACCTCGAGGTCGGGCTCATCCTCGAGCAGCTCCCGGGCCACGGTGCCCTGGCCGTGGATCACGTTCCAGTCGTTGAAGGGGTGGACGAGCACGAATCCGCGCTCGGCCATCATTTCGCGGAGGCGCTCCTCGCGGTTGGCGAACGTGATGCCCTCCTGGATGACCTCGGCGCCAAGCGCGCGAGTGGCCGCGACCTTGGCCGGGTTGGCGTCCTCGGGGATGAGGATCAGCGCCGGCAGTCCGACCGTCGCTGCCGCAAGCGCCACCGCCTGCGCGTGGTTGCCCGAGCTGACCGCGATCACGCCCGGCGGCCGCGAGCCTTCCTCCACCAGCGACAACACGGCGTTGAAAGCGCCGCGCGGCTTGAAAGAGCCGGTGACCTGGAAGCACTCAGGCTTGAGCCTCAGGCCGGGGTCGAGGTCGGTGGTCAGGGTGGGGGTGCGGCGGACATGCGGACGGATTCGCTCCGCCGCCCGCCGGACCTGCTCGACGTGCTCGGCTAGATATGCCGTCAAGCGGCAGCCGAGTCTCGTTCCACCACGGGCTCGTGGCGTGGCGCGCGTCGCACGCTGGTGAGCACGATGCCCGCGAGGATCACAGCCATCCCGATGAGGATGGGCACTGTGATGCTCTCCTTGAGCAGAGCGGCGCCCCAGAAGACCGCCGTCACCGGCACGAGGAAGGTGACACCGGCCGCACGCACCGCCCCCAGCGTGTTCATCACGTAGTAGTAAAGGAGATACGCGACCCCCGTACCAAGCGCGCCCAGCGCGACCACGGCAGCGAGCGATTCCAGCTCGACGTGGACCTGGGACAGTGATGGCGCGGCGATGGGGATCGCGAAGACGACGGCCGCCGCCAGCTGACCCAGGCTCACCTCGTGCACGCTCACGCTCCGCATCTTCCGGCGCTGGTAGAGCGCGTTGATGGCATATGACAACGAGGCAACCAGGACCGCTACCTCACCAAGAAAGCTACCCGATATTCCATGTGCCGAGAGTTCCGGATAGACCAGCACAACCACGCCTCCGAATCCGATCAGTACCCCGACATAGTTGAGCGCGCTCGGCCGCTCCGACGGCACGACCCAGAAGATCAGGACGGCAGTCCAGAGAGTCGTCGTGGCGTTCAGGATGCTCGCAAGCCCGCTGCTTATCTCCGTCTCGCCCCAGGCGATGGCGATCCACGGCACCACGGAGTTGGTGACCGCCATGAACGCAAACGAACCGACGCGACCGCGCCACCCGTGACCGAAGAGTGGTCTGCCGCTCAGCAGGATGATCAGAGCCAGCGCCAGAAAACCCGTGAGCGAACGCAGCAGGAGGAGCACCTCTGGGCTCATGTCGCGCACCGCGACCTTGATCGCCAGGAACGAACCGCCCCAGATGAGCGCGAGAGTGATCAGAGCCGCGTATGGAAGGAGGCGGCGCCTGGAATCAGACACGGGTCTGCCACTCGTCGGTGGAGAGCACGAGCGTGACCGGACCGTCGTTTTCGATGCCCACCCGCATGACTGCTCCAAAGCTGCCTGTCCGCGTCTCTATTCCGCGCGCGCGAAACTGCTGCACGAACGACTCGTAGAGCTGCTCGGCGCGTGCCGGGTCGCCTGCCTTCAGCAGGCTCGGCCGGCGGCCCCGGCTCATGTCCGCGAACAGCGTGAACTGCGACACGATCAGCGCCTCGCCGTGCACGTCGACCAGGCTGAGGTTCATCTTCCCGGCCTCGTCGGCGAATACGCGGAGATCGACGATCTTGTCCGCCAGGCGCCGCACCGTGCTTTCGTCATCATCACCCGCTGCACCCACCAACAACACAAAGCCGTGGCCGATGGTTGCACGGTGCTCCGTTCCGCCTTCCTCCCAACTCACAGAGCCGGAGGCGACACGTTGCGCGACTACGCGCAACTAATCAACCAGGACGAGTGTTGCAAGTAGGCCGGGTTCACCCCGGCCGCCTCCCAAACGTTCAGTTTCCAAGCGCCTCCCATCGTTGCGCGCCTCCTCGTAGGAGGGGGTCCCGCGGGGGAGGACGCAGTCCTCACCCGCGCCTTTTAATCAATCTTGGGGCCGAAGTGAGGCTCGGCAGAGATCAGTGAATCGATGTAGCGGAACCGATCGTAGCGATGCTGCAGAAGCTCAGATGAGGGCTGGTCCAGCAGCGGCTTCATGTGGCGCCAGAGGGCTTCGTCCAGCGCTCGTGCGGCGGCGTCGTAGTCCGCGCTGGCGCTTCCCTTCGGCTCCGGCACGACCTCCTCGACCACGCCCATGCCGACGATCTCGCGCGAGGTGAGCTGCAGCTGCTCAGCGGCCTCGACCTTGCGCGAGTTGTCGCGCCACACGATCGAGGCGGCCGCTTCGGGGGAGGCGACCGAGTAGATCGAGTTCTCGAGCATGATCACGCGGTCCGCGACGCCCATGCCGAGCGCGCCTCCGCTTCCCCCCTCGCCGATCACCGCCGCGACGATCGGGACCGGGACCCGAAACCACTCCATGATCGCGTGCGCGATCGCGGCGGCGATGCCCCGTTCCTCGGCGCCCGCGCCGGGATACGCGCCGGGCGTATCGATCAGGGAGACGATCGGAAAGCCGAACTTCGCCGCGTGGTCCGCCAGCCGCAGCGCCTTGCGGTATCCCTCGGGGTGCATCATGCCCCAGTTCCGCGCCACGCGCTCTTTCAGGCTGCGGCCCTTCTGGTGGCCCAGGAACATAGTCGTCCGGCCGTGCCACGTGCCGATTCCGCCGGCCAGCGCCGGGTCGTCGGCGGAAAGGCGATCGCCGTGCAGCTCGATGAAGTCAGGCGCGAGGCGGCGGATGTAATCGAGCGAGTACGGGCGGTCCGGGTGCCGCGCCAGCTCGACGATCTCCCAGACGCTCATGGATACATCTCGAGCAGGTGAGCCAGCAAGGGACGCAGCTCGGTGCGGGGAACGACCATGTCGACCTGTCCGTGCGCGAGCTGGAATTCAGCGCTCTGAAATCCAGGAGGCAGGTCGGCGTACGTCGCCTGCTTGATCACGCGCGGGCCCGTGAAGCCGATCGCAGCGCCGGGTTCGGCGATGTTGATGTCGCCCAGCAGCGCCAGCGATGCGGCGGTGCCCCCGAACGTCGGGTCGGTCAAGACCGAGAAGAACGGGGCGCCCGAGCTGTGCAGTCGGCCCACCGCGGCGTTGACCTTGGCCAGCTGCATCAGCGCGAGAACACCTTCCTGCATGCGCGCACCGCCGGATGCGGACACGAGCACGTACGGGGTTCTGGACGAGGCGGCCTGCTCCATGCCCCGGGCCAGGCGCTCGCCCGCGACGATGGAGAGCGTCCCGCCGACAAAGCCGAAGTCGAAGGTGGCGAACCAGATGGGCTGGTTGGCGACCGTGCAAGTGCCCGTGCGCACCGCTTCGTTCAGGCCATCCTCGAGCAGTCGCTCGACCGTCTCCTGGTAAGGCTTTGGCACGGTCCAGTTCAACAGGTCGTGGGAGCGGACGTCGGTCCAGCGCTCCTGCCACGATCCGCTGTCAGCAATGAGCTGGATCCATACGTCGGCACCGAGCCGGAAGTGATGTGCGCAGTTGAGGCAGACGTAGTTGTGCGACCGCAGCTCCTCTTGCTCGAGCGCGATGCCACATCCCGGACAGTTCGTCGGCAGCAGGATCTCGGGCAGCTCGGCGCCCTGGATCGCGACCTCTTCGCGGTGCCGCTCGATGATCGCCATCAGAGACTGAGGCCTCCGTCGACCGCGATGACCTGGCCGGTGATAAAGCCTGCCTTCTCGGAGCAGAGGAACGCGACCGTGGCCGCGACCTCGTCCGCCCTGGCCTCACGTTTGATCGGAGTCATCTTGACGAGCTCGGAGACCATCTCGTCCGTCAGCGATCCAGTTGTCAGCTCCGTGCGCACGTAACCGGGAGCGACCGCGTTGCAGGTGATGTTGCGCGAGCCGTACTCGCGCGCGACCGACTTGGTGAACCCGATCAAGCCCGCCTTCGCGGCGGCATAGTTCGACTGGCCAGCGTTCCCGGTCAGACCCACGATGGACGAGATGTTCACGATGCGGCCCCAGCGCGCACGCATCATGCCGCTCATGATGGCAGCCCGCGTGGTGGCGAAGGCCGAGAACAGGTCGGTGCGGATCAGGTCCTCCCAGTCGGGGGGCGACATCTGGATCAGCAGCTTGTCGCGCACCGCGCCCGCGTTGTTGACCAGCACGTCGACCTTGCCGATGGCCTTGACCATCGCTTCTACCTGCGCCGGGTCGCCGACGTCAGCCTGGTGCGCGGTCGCGTTGGGCAATGAAGACGCGGTCTCTTCGGCCGCCGACTTGTCGGAACGGTAGTTCACGACCACACGCGCGCCCATGCCGGCGAGCGCTTCGCTGATCGCGCGACCGATGCCTTTCCCACCCCCGGTGACGAGGGCGGTTTTGCCGTCAAGGTCCGCCACTTAAGCGGTGGTCGGTCCCGCGAAATCTACGAACAGCTCGTCCGCGTTCCAGGTGTCGACGCCGGGGATGTGCTTGGCGGCCAGGCTGGCGAGCACGCGTCCGGGGCCGAGCTCGACCACGGTGCGCACCTTCATCGCGCGCATCGAAACCATCGTGCGCGCCCAGTCGACCTGGCGCAGCATCTGCTGGCGCAGCTCTTCCTGCAGCGCGGCCACAGTACGCAGGGCCTCGCCTGACGCGTTGGCGAGGATGGGGATCGACGGCGCTTTGAGGGGAAGCCTGTCCACTGCCTTGCGGAAGGCCGCGGCCGCCGCCTCCATCAGAGGCGTGTGCGCAGCGAGCGGAATGGTCAGGATGAGCGCGCGGCGCGCGCCTGCCGCCACGGCGAGGCGCTCGGCCTCCTGCACCGCCGGCATCTCGCCCGAGAGCACGAACTGCACGTCGGCGTTGCGGTTGGCGATCCACAGCCGTCCGTGCTGCGAAGCCTCGAGGCGGATTCGCTCGACCTGAGATTCGTCGAGCCCGACGATCGCGATCATCCCGACGTGGGTCCCCGCGGCTTCAGCCATGACGCGGCCGCGCTCCTTGACGAGCAGCAGTGCCGTTTCCCAGGGGATCGAACCGGCGGCGGCCAGCGAGGCGATCTCGCCCAGGCTGTGTCCCGCGGTCACGCTCACGTTCTCCAGGCCGTAGCTTTCGCGCCATACCTCGTAAGCCGCCCAGCAGACCGTCATGACACACGGCTGGATCACGTCGGTGCGGTTCAGCTCCTCGACCGGGCCTTCGAAGCACAGCTTGCGGACCGGCATCTGGAGTACCTCTTCGGCGCGCTCGAATACCCGGCGGGCGGCCGGGTAGCGGTCGTACAGGTTCTTGCCCATGCCGGGCTTCTGGACTCCCTGTCCAGGGAAGAGAAGCGCGATGGGTCCGGCGAGGTCTATGCCCATGTCATTTGCGTCAGGCCCACTTCATGAGGGTTGCGCCCCACGTGAGGCCTGATCCGAAACCGGCCAGCAGCACGTGGTCCCCCGACTTGACGCGACCCTTGCGGATGGCCTCCTCCAGCGCCAGCGGGATGGACGCGCTCGAGGTGTTGCCGAACTCGTCGATGTTGACGGCGACCCGCTCGATCGGCAGGCCAATGCGCCGGGCAGCCGCGTCGATGATGCGGAAGTTGGCCTGGTGCGGGACCCACAGGTCGATCTCGTCGAGTCCGACACCTGCCGCCTGGCAGACCTCGGTCGCCTGGCGGATGAAGATGTCGACCGCGAACTTGAACACGTCGGGACCGACCATGTCGATGAACGGAGCCGGGTCCTTGGCCGCGTAGGCGCCCTTTTCGATGTTGCCGGCGGTCACCTGCGCGTAGCCGCGGCCGTCCGAGCCGAGACACCAGCTGAGGAAGCCCGCACCCTTCGGCGCAGCTTTCACGACCGCCGCGCCTGCGCCGTCGCCGAAGATCACAGCGGTCCCGCGGTCGGAGTAGTCGAGCATCCGCGACAGGACTTCAGCGCCCACCACCAGGACGTTGTCGGCGCGCTCGGTCGCGATGAACGAGTCAGCGATCGACAGCGCGTAGACGAAGCTCGTGCACGCGGCCAGCGTGTCCCACGCCACGGCTCCGGGAGCGTCGAGCTCGTTCTGGACCCTGCAGGCCACGGACGGAAACGGGCCGTCGGGCGAGGACGTGCCGACCAGGATCATGTCGAGGTCCTTCGGGCTTACGCCCGCTGCGTCGAGCGCCGAACGCGCAGCTCTGGTCGCGAGGTCGAAGGTGGTCGTGCCGGGCTCGGCGATATGGCGCCGGCGGATCCCCGTGCGCTCCGTGATCCACTTGTCGGACGTGTCCATCATCTTCTCGAGGTCGAAGTTCGTGATGATCTTGTCGGGCGCGTAGACGCCGACGCCGGCGATCGCGCTCGGGCGGCCCTTGGCCTTGAACGAGCGGAGCGGCACGGCATCCGACCGCGTGCGGTAGTTGGTGGTGATCGCCATCGGCGCTATGCTTCCAGCCGCTCGGCGGTCTTTTGCTCCAGGAACTTCCACAGGTCGGCGATGACCTTCATGTTCTCGAGCTCGGAGTCCGGCAGCTCGACGTCGTACTTGTCCTCGATCGCGGCGATCAGCTCGACCAGGTCGAGCGAGTCCGCGGCCAGGTCACGCTGAAAGCTCTTGTCCATCTGGACTTGGTCCGGGTCGACGCCCAGGATCTCGCCCGCGAGATCCTGCAGCTCCTTGAAGTTGAGTTGGCTTGCCATCGGCAATCCTTCCTCCTCTTGATTTCTCTTATTGGTGCCCGTTCGGGCTTTTCTTGATCACGAGAGTCGCGTTGTGACCTCCGAACCCGAACGAATTCGAGATCGCGACGTTGACGTCCGCCTTGCGCGCCCTGTTGGGCACATAGTCGAGGTCGCACTCCGGGTCCTGGTTGTCCAGGTTGATGGTCGGCGGCAGAAGACCACGGTCAAGAGCCAGGACGCAGGCGGCGGCCTCGATGGCGCCGGCTCCACCGAGCAGGTGACCATGCACCGACTTGGTCGAGCTCACAGCCAGCTTGTACGCGTGGTCGCCGAACACGGACTTGATGGCCCTGGTCTCCGCGATGTCGCCGAGCTTGGTCGAGGTGCCGTGCGCGTTCACGTAGCCGACCTCGGTCAGGTCGACGCCGCTCTTCTCGAGGGCCTGGCGCATGGCGCGCGCCGCGCCTTTGCCTTCCGGCTGCGGAGCGGTGAAGTGGTACATGTCGGCGCTGGCGCCGTACCCGGCGATCTCGGCGTAGATGCGTGCGCCACGCTGCTTGGCGTGGTCCATGTCCTCGAGCACGAACATCACCGAGCCTTCGCCCATGACGAATCCATCGCGGCCGATGTCAAACGGACGGCATGCTTTCTCAGGCTCGTCGTTGCGCTCGCTGGTCGCCTTGATCTGGCAGAACGCGCCCATCGTCAAGGGCGTGATGGTGGCTTCCGATCCGCCGGCGAGCATCGCGATCGCGTCGCCGCGCTTGATGATCTCAGAGGCCTCGCCGATGCCGTGCGCGCTCGAGGCGCACGCGCTCACGATGGCGTAGTTCGGACCGCCGGCCTGAGTGTGGATGGCGACGATCCCGGCGGCCATGTCCGCGATCATCATCGGCACCGTGAACGGGCTGATCCGCTTCGGTCCCCTCTCCATGAGCGCGGTGTGGCTCTTTTCGATCTCCTCCATGCCGCCGATGCCCGAGCTCACGATGACGCCGACGTCCTCCGGGTTCATCTGCGCAGGGTCGAGGTTGGCCATAGACAGGGCCTGCTTCGAGGCGGCGAGGGCGAACTGGCAGTAGCGCCCGATGTGACGGGCGGTCTTGCGGTCCATGTACTCCTCGGGGTTGAAGCTCTTGACCTCGGCCGCGATCTTGGTGTCGAAGCCGTCTGTGTTGAAGCGGGTGATCCGGCCGACGCCCGAGACCCCCTCGACCATGTTCGACCAGACCGTTTCCATGTCATTGCCGATCGGGGTGATGAAGCCGATTCCGGTGACAGCCACGCGCCGACCGTTGGAGTTAGACGTCATGTATCCAGCATAGGGACGCGAGGTAGAATCGGCAGCCGCGCCGAGTAGAAAAGTAGCGCGATTCTTTGGACTCGAGGTCCAATCCGAGTTCAGAGCAGCTTTTGGAGATCCAACGCCAGCTGCAAACGGAGGCGCGTGGCGGGCACCTCCAGGTCCTCCCCGAGCAGCTCGCGCAGCTTCTCGAGCCTGTACAGGACGGTATGGCGGTGAAGCCCCAGCGCAGCCGCGGCCTCCTTGACCGACCCCCGGGCCAGGTAAGCCTCCAGCGTCTCCAGCAGCTGCTCGCGGTTGCGCACCTTCGGGTCCATCAGACGGCCGAGGCTGTGGGTCACGAACCTCTCGGCCAGGAGCGGGTTCTGGGCCAGCACAAGGTGCGGGATGACCTCGTCGTGGCCATGCATGACCGAATCGGGCCGGAGCTTGCGCCCGGCCTCAAACGCCTGCTGCGCCTCCAGGTAGGAGCGCGCGACGCCGTGGAAGCCAGGGTGATAGCCGCCGATGCCCGCCCGCACGCGAGCGCCAAGCTGCCCGGCGCGCTGCGCCACCTGCTCTTGAAGCTCGGTCACGAACTGGCGCGCCGACTCCAGGTCGGCGGGCGTTTCCACCGGCCACAAGACGACGAGCGTGCTGGGGTCGGTCGCGAGGACGAGCGTGCCCCGCCGCAGCTGAAGCGAGTCGGCGACCTCGGCCAGCGCTTGCCCCCCGCGCTCGCCGTCGCGATTGCCCATCACGAGCTTGCACACGACGGCCACGTAGCCGGTGGCGATCAGCGGGGTGTTGATCGCCAGCGCCTGGCGCTGCAGCTCGAGCTCGGAATCGAAGTTGTCGCTGATCAAGGAGTGGAAGAGCCGGGCGTGGGCCCTGGTGCCCCGCTGCATGTGCTGCTCACGGGCGTGGAGGTAGGTCTTCGTCACCTCGGCCGCGACCTGGTCGAGAGCCGCGAAGACGTAGTTGGCGATCAGCATGATGGCCTCGGGCGTCGCCTCCGGGTGGCCCCGCCACGCGCGCAAAATTTCGTCCCACGCGACGCGCGCCGCCAGGCGATAAGCGGCGAGGATCGGCTCCACCGACTGGCTGCTCCGCGCCTGCAGGATGCCCAGCTGAGCGACGCGCCGCAGCTCTTCCGGGGTGGCGGGCCGGGCCTCGCGGGCGGTGGCGAGGAACAGGTCGAGGCCGGCCGCGCAGGCTTTGACGATGGCGTCGCGCTGCGGAGGTACCCCGGTCGAGGTGTCCCAGCGCACGAGCGTCACAACTGCGCGGGCCATGTGGCGGGCCATGCCGGCGTGCCGCCGCTCGAGCTCATCGATCAGGCCCTGGGGGAGCCGAGGCGCGACCTTGGCGTTTTTGGACCTGGGGGCCAACCCGGCCATACCGTCGACTATACGTTCAAGGAGAGCCGGTTAGCTGTGCTTCTTCACGAAGTCCAGGATCCGCCTCCAGGCGTCGTCGCAGGCGTCCTTCCACTGCTCGTAGCCCCGGTCGAAAAAGCTGTGCGGCGCGCCGGCGTAGACGTGTCTCTCGTGGGGGACCCCAGCCTCGGTCAACTTCTTGTCGAAATCGTCAGCCACCTCGGGCGGGGTCGCCCCGTCGGCTCCCGCCACCAGCAGCAGCAGCGGCGCTTTCATCTTTGCGATGTACGGCTCGGTGCGGGGCGGCCGGCCGTAAAAGCCGATGGCGCCGTCCAGCCGAGGCTGCAGCGCCGACTGGTTCCACGAGCTCGAGCCGCCGAAGCAAAAACCGACGGAGAACACCGACTTCACGCCGCCACCATCTTTCGTGCCGAGTTGCGCGATCGCGGCGGAGACATCGGCCGCGATGGTTTCCTGCGTCGTCTTCTCAACGTGGGGCATGTACTCGAAGGCCTCGCTCCGATCGCCGATGCCCGCCGTCCGCCCGAAGTAGTCGATCGCGACCGCGTCGATGCCCGTCTCGGCGAACCGCACCGCGAGCTCTTTGTAGAAGTGATGCAGCCCACGTACGTCCGGCATCACGACCATCCCCGCGCCGGTCGGCTTCGACGCGCGTGCAAAGTAAGCGGCGAACTGCGTGCCGTCCAATGAGGTCAGGACGAAATCGCCCTGGTCGACGGCCGCACCGCTGATCGGAGGCAACGGGGGACGGGAGCTGTCGCTGTGACACATAGCCCGATTCTCCTTTAGTCTGGATTCCGGTGAAGATCGAGAGCCCGGCTTTCACGATGGACGACGTCAAGGCGTTCATGTCCACCTATCGTGACCGTGAGCGACACTTGCTGGCGGATCGGCTGCAGCGCATTTCCGACCGGCTCGCTGAAATTGGTCCGCACGTCAGCTCGCGGCAGAGCGATGAGGCCGAGTGGAACGCTCACGAAGTGCTGGCCCATCTGGCGGTCGTCTCCAAGTTCTACGGAGTGCTCGTGCACAGGATCGCGAGCGGAAAGCTGACTGACATGAACCTGCTCGAGGCGGTCAACCTGCGCGACGCGGCGGGTAAGCAGATGTCCGAGATGGATCCTGCGGAGCTCCTCCGCATGACGCTCGCGGACCATCAGCGGACCATCAACACCTTACGCACGGCCGACCCGTCATCGCTGCAGAATTCCGCGCGCGTCGATGACGGAACGACGATGACGGCCGAGGAGGTCGCGCGTCTGCCCTTGATCACGCACATGGAGATGCACGTCGAGCAGCTGGAGAAGCTGCTTCCTAGTCGCTGACCTGCGTGTAGCGCAGCTTTCGCAGCTCGCGCCGGATCGTCCCCGCGGCCTCGTCCATCATCTTCGCGTCGGGGTTCGGGTCCTGGTTGCCGAAGTCGAGGTCGTGCAGGCCGCGAATGGGCACCACATGGAAGTGGCAGTGCGGCACCTCCAGCCCGGCCAGCATGACGCCGATTCGCTCGGGCTTGAAGCCCGCCATCTGCGCGCGACCGATCGCCTGCGCCGTCTCGGCGAGGTGACACAGCAGCGACGGTTCGAGGTCGATCCAGTGGTCGACCTCGCTCCGCGGCACGACCAGGCAGTGGCCCGGGCGAAGCGGACGGTTGGAGAGGAAAACGACGCACTCGTCATCTTTCCAGACGAATCGCGCGGGCAGCCTGCCCTCGATGATCTGGGTGAAGATCGTCCCCAACGGGACAAGCCTAAATGGGTAGGCTGAGGCGCGTGAGCGCGCCCGCCGCCGAGCTGGTCAACACCTCGAAGCGGTACGGCGAAGTGCAAGCGGTGCGGGACGTCAGCTTCGTCATCGAGCCGGGTGAGGTCGTCGCGATGCTGGGACCCAACGGCGCAGGGAAGACGACTTCGATCAGCCTCATGCTCGGCACCCGCAAGCCCACGTCCGGCACCGTTCGCCTCTTCGGCATGGACCCGAAGGACCTGAAGGCGCGCAGCCGGATCGGTGTGATGCTGCAGGAGTCCGGTGTGCCCGGCATGCTGCGCGTCGCAGAGATCGTCGAGCTCTTTCGCTCCTACTATCCGGCGCCCCTTGCGACGGCCGAAGCGATCCGGATGGCGGGGCTCGAGGAGAAAGCCAAAAGCCTGGTCAAGGACCTGTCGGGCGGACAGCGCCAGCGACTCTACTTCGCCCTCGCGGTGTGCGGCGATCCGGACGCGCTGTTCCTCGACGAGCCGACCGTCGGAATGGATGTCGAGGGACGCCGCCGTTTTCTCGAGGAGATCGGCGCCCTCGCCACGAAAGGACGCACGGTCGTCCTCACCACCCACTACCTCGAAGAAGCCGACCAGCTCGCGCGCCGCGTGATCGTGATCGACCACGGCCGCGTGATCGCCGACTCGACGCCCGCCGCGATCAAAGCTCGGGTGGCCGGCAAGCGTGTCACCTTCTCAACCGGCACCCGGCCGGATGAAAGCCAGTTCGCGGGTCTGCCCCTGAACTCGAAACAGATCGAGGATCATCGCGTACGGCTTCTCACCAACGAGCCTGAGCAGGTCCTGCGCGAACTATTCCGGCGTGGCGTCGAAATCCAAAACCTCGAGGTGGCGGGTGCCGACCTGGAGGAAGCATTTGTCGCGATGACTCACCAACAGGCGCCGACGTGAGCACCGCCACGGCCCGGTCCGCGACGGCGCCTGTGCTGCCGATGCTGGCGAGGCAGTCTTATGCCGAGTTCGTCAAGCTCTTTCGAGTCCCGGCGTTCAGCGTCACCAGCATCGTGCTCCCGACGATGTTCTACGCCTTCATCGGGCTCGGCCAGGCCAAAGAGCCCCTCTTCCCGGGCTCGGGCGTGACCTTTGGCGAATATTTCCTTGCCTCGATGGCGCTCTACGGCGTCGCGAACGTGATGGTGCTCGGTTTCGGCATCTCGCTCGCGAACGAGCGTGGGCAGAAGCAGGACCTGCTGATGAAATCGACGCCGCTCCCGGCCCCGGTGTTCTTCACCGCCAAAGCACTGTCCGCTCTCGCGATCGCCCTGATTTCGATCGTCGTGCTCGGCCTCTTCGCGGCGGTCGCGGCGGGAGTGCAGCTAGATGCATCGCAATGGCTGACGCTCGGTGCGCGCGCGATGCTCTGCTCGATACCGTTCATCGGCCTGGGTTTTGCCCTCGGATACCTCGCGGGACCTAACTCCGCACCAGCCGTGACCAACCTCATCTATCTGCCAACGGCCTTCGCATCGGGGCTCTTTTTTCCGCTGCGTTTGCTGCCGCAATTTCTCCAGAACCTGGCTCCGTATCTACCCCTTTACCGAGGCGCGCAGCTGGTGTGGGATTCCGTCGGAGCGCGGACCGAAGGGGGCTCCATCGCTAGCGACTGGCTCTATATGGGCGCCTACACGGTCGTCTTTTTCTTGCTCGCGCTGTGGGCTTACAGGCGTGACCAGGGCAAGAAGTTCAACTAGTCCCGGACCCAGAAGCGGTCCGGCAGGGCCGCGCCGAACGATTCGCGGTAGCGCTCGCTGAACTCTGCGCGCGTGTAGTTGTGCTCGATGGTCCCGACGTGCTCGACCGCATAAGTGGCGGCGAGCGACGCCACGCGACCCGCCGCTTCCAGGTCCAGCCCCCGCAGCAGGCCGGCGACCAGACCCGACCGGTACGCGTCTCCGGCCCCGGTCGGGTCTGCCTCGCGTACCGCCGGCGCCGCGGGTATGTCCACCGACCCCTCAAGTGTCGTGATCCGCGATCCGTGCCGCCCCAACGTCGTGACGACGATCTGCGCCAGCTCCAGCAAGCCGTCGATGTCGCGCTGGCAGCGCTGCTGGATCAGCTCCAGCTCGTAGTCGTTGCCGATCACCATCCACGCGCCGTTGGCGCTGTCCATCACGTCCTCGGCCTTCATCATCGGCATCTGATGCGCCGGGTCGAATACGAACCGGACGCCACGGTCGCGACACTCGCCGACCAGCCTCTTCATGGCGCCCGGGTCGTTCGGTCCGATGATCACCGCCTCGACATCAGGCGGACCGTCATCCAGGCCGAGCATCGCCGCTTTCCACATCGCCCCGCCGTAGTACCCGGTGAGCTGGTTGTCGTCCATGTCGGTGGTGGTGAACCCCGTCGCGCTCATCTCACCGTCGAGCAAGCGCAGTCCACGACAGTCGACACCTCGCGCCGCGAGCCAGTCCCGATACTCGGTCGCGTCGTGGCCGGCAGTGGCCAAGATCCCCGATGGATAACCCAGGAGCGCGAGGTTGTAGGCGTAGTTGCCGGCGACTCCCCCCTTGCGCTTCTGCAGGTCGTCGACCAGGAAGCTCAGGTTGAGAATGTGCGTCTTGTCGAGAAGGATGTGGTCTTTGAATCGCCCCTTGAAGGTGAGGATGTAGTCGTACGCGATCGAACCGGTACACAGGACCATGACTGCGATGAAGGCTAAAACAAAAAGGGCGCCCCATTGTGTGGGGCGCCCTCGGATGCGATCTGTGTCAGGCGGCTTTGCGGCGCGATGAGCGGCGACGGGCGCTGCGCGCGGCCGGCTTGCTCTCCCGGTGCGCGGTCAGCTGGGTCGCCTGCTCCAGCCGGGTCGCGGTGCGCGCGATCGTCTTGAAGGAGCCGTTGAAGATCCTCAGCGTGCGCTTGGCGATGTCGCCCACCACGTCAGGTCGTCGGGCCTGGACCTTGACCAGCTGCAGGCCCTTGATGGCCACCTTCTCGGGCAGCTTGCCGTTGACGTCGAGGCCGAACACCCTGAGCCTGTCGGGCAGCAGGGCGTTCAGGCGCTTGTTGATCCGGCGTACGACCGGAGTCCCCTTGCGCTCGAATGCCCGTACCTGCCTCCGCGCCGATCGGACCGGATCCGAGACAACCTCGGCCGCGCTCCTGGCGACCCCGGCGGCGACTTCCTCCACCGCAGTTGCGGTGCTTGCGAATTCTGCGTTCATTTCCTGACCTCCTCGAACTTCATGACGCAGCATAACGCGTTGCGTCAATCAGTGTCAACCGTGGTCTGGAGCCTCTCGATCAGGGCCTGCGCCGAGGGGCCGAACACGTCGTAATGCGCGACCTTGCGGCGCTTCTCCGGTTGAATCCACTCCGGCCGCAGACCGTGCTGTCGGCCCCACTGCTCGAGCGCCGGCCGCAAGCCGATGACGTGGAGGAACGGCTTCTCGCGCACCATGCCTCGGATGGTCGAGCCGTGGTAGGAGTCGAAGTT
>VBGV01000077.1 GCA_005880755.1 Chloroflexota bacterium | reverse complement strand
ATCGTGATCTGGTCGCCCTCCTTGATGGTGGTGCCGTTGGCGGAGAACTTCCGCTGCCGCACGTCGACGTCGATCGCGCTCGCACCGACGACGCACGGCCGGCCCATGCCGCGGGCGACCAGCGCAGCGTGGGAGGCGGTCCCTCCGGTCTGGGTGAGGATGCCCTTCGCCTCGACCATGCCGTGCACGTCATTGGGGTTGGTCTCGACCCGGACGAGGATCACCGCCTTGCCCTGCTTGCCCCACTCCACCGCGGTGTCCGCGTCGAAGACCGCGCCTCCGGACGCGGCGCCGGGTGACGCAGGGACGCCGCGGGCAAGGGGCGACACTTTGGCCGCGGGGTCGACGCGCGGGAACAGCAGCTGCTCCAGCTGGCGCGGCTCGACGCGAGCGACCGCCTCCTTCTTGGTGATGAGGCGCTCTTTGACCATGTCGACGGCGATGTTCACCGCCGCCTCGCCCGTGCGCTTGGCCGAGCGCGTCTGCAGCATGTAGAGCTTGCCGCGCTCGATCGTGAACTCGAGGTCCTGCACGTCCTTGTAGTGCTTCTCGAGCTGCCGCGCGTAGCGCTCGAACTGCGCGTACACCTTCGGCATGTGGCGCCGCAAAGCGCTGATCGGCTCGGTGTCGCGCACGCCGGCGACCACGTCCTCGCCCTGGGCGTTGGCCAGGTAGTCGCCGTACAGCTCCTTGGTCCCGGTGATCGGGTTGCGCGTGAAAGCGACGCCGGTGCCCGACGTCTCGCCCATGTTGCCGAACACCATCATCTGCACGTTGACCGCGGTGCCCAGGTCGTCGGGGATGCGCTCCATGCGGCGGTAAGTCTTCGCGCGGTCGGTGTTCCACGACTTGAACACCGCGTCGATCGCCTCGCGCAGCTGCTCGACCGGGTCGGAAGGGAACTCGCGGCGTGTCTCTTCCTTATATATGGCAAGGAACTGGGCGACCAGCTGGCGCAGATGCTCGGGCTTCAGCTCCGGGTCGGTCTTGACGCCGGCCTTCTTTTTCGCCTCCTGCAGCGCGTGCTCGAACTTCTCGCCGTCGATGCCCTTGACCGTCTTGCCGAACATCTGGATGAAGCGCCGCCGCGCGTCGAGCGCGAAGCGCTCATCCTTGGTCAGGGCGGCGAGGCCTTTGCTCGTCTCCTCGTTGAGGCCGAGGTTGAGGACGGTGTCCATCATCCCGGGCATCGAGAACTTCGCGCCGGAGCGCACGCTGACGAGCAGCGGGTCCTTCGGATCGCCCAGCTTCTTGCCCGCCTTGCGCTCGAGCACCTTCAGCGCCGGCAGGACCTGCTCCCACAAACCCCTGGGGAACTTGCCGCCGCTCGCGTAATAGGCCCGGCACGCCTCGGTGGTGATGGTGAAACCGGGCGGGACGGGCATCCCCGCCTTCGTCATCTCCGCGGCACCGGCCCCCTTGCCCCCCAGCAGGTCGCGCATTTTGGCGGACCCCTCGGTGAACTGATAGATCCATTTGCGGGCTTGAGGCATGGAGGTGCTATTTTCCCATGGCCGATGGACGACCTGGGACAAGCGACCGAGGACCAGGTCATCCTCGCCTGGCTGCAGGCCGAGATCGAGTCGCCCGACTTCCAGGCCTACCTCGTCGGCAACCCACCCAACCCCGCGAATCTGTCCGCCGCGCTGAAGGCGGCGCGGTCGCCCGACCTGAAAGACGATGCGCAGAACGGCCTGCGCCGGCAGATCATCACCAACGTCTACGGGTTCGGCCAGGGCGCGGGCAGCTTCCAGGGCCTTGGGCCCGATCTCCAGTGGAGACGCGTCCGCCTCGACACCGACGAGGTCGGCGAGCTGCTTTACGCGAGGATCGGCGCGGCGTGGCCCCTCCTCGCGCCGGCGACTCGCAAAGTGGCCGAAGGCGCGACCAATATTGGGCACGTCTTCACGGGCGACTCAACCAACATGGTTGTGCTGTCGCTGGCGTCGGGGATCTGTCACTCGGACAAGAAAGTGCCTGAGATCATCGCGTTGCGGGGGCCCGACGGACATCTTGTGATCCTGGAAGGACACGCGCGGGCGACGGCGATCGTGCTGGAGGCGCACCGCTTCCCCAAAGGCGTCGACGTCTTCGTCGGCGCCGGACCAAGCGTCGCGAACTGGCCGTATCTCTAGGAGATTGATGCCGTGACCAGACCACGCGAGATTCGCCGCTACGGATGGATTCCGGACGTGCCCGACCAGCGCGACCACCTCTACTCCGCCCCCGCGCAGTACCTCACGGCGCTTCCGGCGTCGACCGACCTGCGCAAGAAATGTCCGCCCGTCTACAACCAGGGCGCGCTGGGCAGCTGCACCGCCAACGCGATCGCGGGCGCGATCGAGTTCGACCGCATGAAGCAGAAGCTGTCCGACTTCGTGCCGTCGCGCCTGTTCATCTACTACAACGAGCGCGCCATCGAGGGCACGGTCCCGGTCGACAGCGGCGCCATGATTCGCGACGGCATCAAGTCGGTCGCGAGCGACGGCGTGTGCCCGGAGCCCGAGTGGCCTTACGACATCACGAAGTTCGCTCGCAAGCCGACGGCCAAGTGCTACGCGGACGCCAAGCTCGACCGAGCGATCTCCTACCAGAGCCTCATCCAGGACCTGAACCAGATGAAGGGATGCCTCGCGTCGGGCTATCCGTTCGTCTTCGGCTTCACCGTCTACGAGAGCTTCGAGTCAGAGGCGGTCAAAGCGTCGGGCCATGCGCCGATGCCGAAATGGAATGAGCGCCCGGTGGGCGGACACGCAGTGATGGCCGTGGGCTACGTGGAAAGCAAGCAGTGGTTCCTGGTCCGCAACTCGTGGGGCGCCGCGTGGGGCATGAAAGGCTACTTCACGATGCCGTACGCATACTTCATCCAGCCGGGCCTCGCGCGCGACTTCTGGACGATCAGGTTGGTCGGCTAGCCTGATCTAACGCCTGCGGTCGCGCTCAGTCCTCGTTGCAACCACCATCAGTCCACTGAGGATGCCGCCCTCGAACAACCCATAGAACACCGAGCGCACGATTGGTTGGCTGAACGGACCGATATTGATGAGAAAGGCGATCACTGCAAACACCGGAAACGAAATCGCCAGCTGTTGCCAGGTCTCGAGCGTCTCCCACCAGAGCACGAGACGAGGCGGTAGCTTGCTCGGGGCCTGTTTCATCGTCGTTTCCCTCCTCTTGCTCGCGGCGTGCGATCCAGTGACTGGTACGGGGCCCGGCACCCCACCTGATCCATCCCAGTATCTACACGTCGACGCGGCCACGCAGTCGGTTGTCGTCACTCTAATCGCGGGCCATCCGGCGACCAACAACCAGTTCAACTACGACGGTTACTCCAACGGCGCGCTGGTCGTGACGGTGCCTGTTGGCTGGAAGGTTACGGTGCAGTGCCAGAACCATGGCACCGTGCCCAACTCGTGTGCGGTCGTCAGCGGGGGTGCAGCGACGAAGCCAATCGAGCCTGGCTGGTCGACGCCCGACCCGCAGCGCGGCCTCGAGCCCGGCCAGTCGGCTTCATTCGTGTTCACTACTTCGCAGCCGGGCAGCTACCGCATCGCGTCGCTGGTCGGAGGCAACGAAGCAAGCGGGATGTGGGCGGACCTCGAGGTGACCGCCTCCGGTAAGCCCTCAATTCGAGCGGCCGGGAGCTGAATCAGTAACTGATGTAAACGATGGGATCCACTTCTCCCCATTTATGGGGAGGTGGCCCGAAGGGCCGGAGGGGCCCAACCGGAGCCCGGCGAGCAAATCAGGGAGGGGGCCCGCCGGGTCGGCTGGAGCACTGGCCTCTGAAGTAGATGGGGAGGTTGAGGAGGAGGCCTTACTCCTCGTCGGGACTGTCCTTCGACGGCGCATAACGAAATACCGGCTCGGAACTTGCGTTTGAATTGACGCCGTGCCCAAGAACCGGCTCGAAGCCTTCGCCGACGGCATCTTCGCAATCGCGGCCACGCTGCTGACGCTGAACCTGGCCGTGACCGAGGGACATCCACTCGGCCACGAGCTGCTGATCATCTGGCCGCAGTACGCCGCCTACGCGATCAGCTTCGTCACCATCGGCATCATCTGGATCAACCACCACACGGTGATGCACCAGATCGCGCATGTCGACCGGACCTTTCTGACGCTCAGCGTGCTGTTCCTGGCGGTGATCGCGTTCATCCCGTTTCCGACGCGGCTGCTTGCGCAGCACATCCAGGACGACGGCGCGCAGGCGGCGGCGCTCGCCTACGGGACCACGCTGACCCTGACCGCGATCTTTTTCAACGCGATCTGGCGGTATGCCGCGTGGGGACGGCGGCTGCTGCGCCAAGACGCGGAGGAGAAGGCCGTCCAGGGCATCTCGCGCAGCTATGCGTTCGGCCCGCCGATTTACCTCGCCGCGACAGTGGTAGCGCTCAAGAGTCCCGCCGCGAGCGCGGCCTTGTTTGGCGCGCTCGCCCTCTTCTACACGCTGGAGAGCTCTCTCTTCGGCAGGCGAGAGTGAGGTGGTGAGGGCCCGGTGATCGGGCCCTCACTCCATTCGGTCTACGTGTCGAAAGGCGAGTGTGCGTTGAAGACGCTGGAGAGATCGTTGACCGTCGCGTCGCGCGTCCCGAGCGCGGTCAGGCCGTAGCGGTGCTCGATCGTCGCGAGGATGGAGGTGGTGTCGTACTGGGTGTGGTCGACCACGAAGTCTCCGCGCAGGCGCGGGGCGATGATCAACGTAGGGATCCGGGTCCCCGGGCCCCATTCGTCGTGCGGTCCGTTGTTGTTGCCTTGTCCTGGAGGAGCGACGTGGTCCCATGACCCGCCGAACTCATCGTATGTAACGACGACCATAGTGTCCTTGCGGCAGGCGCTGTTGTTGATCGCCGACACGAGGTCGACCAGGTGGTTGCTGCCGCGAGTCTCGCTCGTGTAGCCGGGGTGCTCGTTCTCCAGCCCGACCGGCTTGACGAAGCTCACTGAGTTCAGGTTGCACGTCTTGGACGAGCCGTTCGCGAGCTGCATGAACTCCGCTTCGTCGCGAAGATGCGTACGGCCTGCGGTGCCGGGCGCATAGGCCGCGTAGTAGTTGAACGGCTGGTGGTGGTACTGGAACACCTTGCTCGGGCAATACGGGTAGGCGGGGTTGGCGACGGAGTTGGGGTCTCCGCAGGTGTTGGGTTTTGTCAGGTCGGTGTTGGTCCAACCCGGCGCACCGACGTCGCCGTTGGCGTTAGACCATCCGCCCGAGTACCACGCCCAGTCAATCCGTTGCCCGGACAGGCGGTCGCCGATCGTGGGTGCGCCCTGGGCAGGCAACATCGCCCCAAAACTGCCCTTCGGCTGAACGGCGGGTTGCATCGTGTTCACCGCAAAGTCGCCACACGCCGGGACAGCCACATCCGTGGGACATACCCGCGTCAAGGGGCCGTCCCTGACTGGAGGGGTTGCGGTGTACAGCGGATAGCTGGTCGGCATGCCGTTGGAGTCGATGATCGAGTGGAGGGTGCTCGGCGCGGGGGACGGATAGATGGGAGTCGCGGCCGAGATGAGCCACTGGTGATTCAGGAACGAGCCGCCGAACGCGCTCTGGAAGAAGTTGTCGGCGATCGCATAATGCGGGTGGCCGTCGTTGTGCAGGTAGGTGTAGATCGGCAGAAGGGTGGTGTCGTAGTAGCCCATCGTCAGGCCGACCGCGTCGCTCCCGGTGACGTACCGGTTCTGCTGACCGCCGTGGAGCTGGTACTGCTCCTGGTAGAACTTGTGCACGATGTCGCGCGTGCATCCGCCGGACGTGCCGGTGGTTTTCGCCCAGCCGTTGGAATGGGCAGGGTCGAATTCCTTGCCCGGCTGGGGACACGTAGTGTCGGTCGGTTGGATGTTGTCCTCGATCCGGAAAGGCTGGTTGACGAAGTGGCTCGTGAATCCGGAGATCGTGTCGGTGCACTCCACCGACAAAGGCGGCGCGGTCAGGTTCACGTCCTTCTGGAGCAGGCAGGAGTAGCTACCGCCGGCCTGCCTGATCTGGAGCGTGTGGTTGGGGTCGGCGCCGGCGCGGCCGTTGACCCCTTCCCAACCTCCGTAGAGATTGTCAAAGCTGTGGTTCTCCTCGTAGATGACGAC
>VBGV01000076.1 GCA_005880755.1 Chloroflexota bacterium | reverse complement strand
ACATCACCTTCAGCATCCCCACGCTGGACGACGACATCTGGCGCAAGACGGAACCTGGCACGGCGCACCCCCGCCAGCGGCTGCGCGCCATCGAAAAGCTGGTGGCGGCGGGGATCGACGTCGGCGTCGGGATGGCCCCCATCCTGCCCGGGCTCTCGGACCGGCCGGAGCAGCTCGAAGCCGTCGTCAAAGCCGCTCGAGCCGCCGGCGCCACCGGGCTATGGGCCGGCATGCTGCACCTGAAAGACGGCACTCGCGAACACTTTATGTCGGTCCTTGCGCGCCACTGGCCTGAGCTGCTCCCGCGCTATGAGCAGGCCTACCGCGACAGGGCCTACCTCCCGCCGTCGTTCGGCGAGAAGACGATGCAGACCGTCGCGCGGCTCCGGTCCCAACATCGAGTCTCGGATCGGCGCCGCGTCGTCCTCAAACCGCCGCCCAAACCGGAGCAGCTGACCCTGCTGAATTAGCATTCATCGCATGCGCAGCCCGGCGGACGTGCTGACCGGAAGGGTGGGCGGTTTGAAGACGATGGAGATCGCCCGCCGCACCGTGCCGTGCTACAAGCATGTAATCGAAAAAGACGGCGAGCAGCTTTCCCTCTGCCTACTCGTCGACTCGGGCAAGCTCTATCGCTTTCCCTTCGAGACCGTGAAAGGCATCAGGAGCCTGGAGTTCAAGGCGCGCTTTCTGCGCGGCGAGATGGAGCATCTCCGCCTCCGCGAGTTCCAGCCCGGGCTTTGCCGGTATGTCGAAAGAGCAGACAAAGCCGTCTGAATCGCTCGTCCAGGATCTGCTCGCGGAACGCCGTGAGCTCAAGGTCGCCGTCGAGCGTCTCAAGCTCGAGCTGGCCGACGCCGGAGCCGGCGCGGGCGGACCTGACCCGAGGTTGCGCGAGCTTCAGGAAGAGATCGAGCGCCTGCGCTACCAGCTGGCATCGGCGCGTGCCGAGGCGACGCAGCTGCGAGAAGAGCGTGACGAGCTTCGATCTGGCATCGAGCGTGCTCTCGAGCAGCTGACCGCCGAGTAAAGAAAAAGGCCCCGCCGCAAAGGCGGGGCCTCATCGTCTCAAAGGGTTACTTGGCCCAGCCCTCGACCATCGGCACGTAGCTCGCCGCCATTGGACCAAGCACCGGGAAGTTGACTCGCTTGCCTCCGGCCTGGAGGGCGAGGACCAACCCGATCAGCCATAGAACGAACCAAACGAGGTCCCAGAGAATGAGCAGAATCGCAATCGGGAGCACGATCGCTGTGAGGATCCGAAGGATGATCCAGACCGCAAACGCGCTTCCGTGGATCACAACCGCCTGCGCGGCGTTGTTCTTGACGTCAGGGTCGTCCTTGCCGACGAAAAGGAAGATGAGACTGCCGATCGGTGGGAACAGAGCCCAGGCAAGGATCGTGTAGAGGTTCTTGTTTCCGCCGACTGCGCTCGGCGAGCCGCCCATTGGTGCTGGCTGGCTGGGCGGCGGTGGTGGCATCTGCGACATAGATCACTCTCCTCCTGTTGGGCTGCCTGCTGCGGGCCAGATTATCGGCGCAGCGACGCCAAAACGCCATACCTGATTCGGGCTCGAATGACTCTGGTAGGCTCGCCCAGAGATGACCGATTCCGGTCAACCACCCAAGCCCACCCCCTCGGTTCCGCCGTGGGCTCCGACGCCTGATCCGACCAATCCGCCGCCACCGGCAACCCCCCCTCCACCGGACGCCGCCGCCACGATGCGCCTCATCCCGGTCCCGCCACCGGCCACGCCGCCCCCGCCGATCGCCTCCATCACCACGCCGCCGCGGATCCCGGGCGAACGCTACATCGGCAAGTACAGGGTCAAAGGCGAGCTGGGCAGGGGTGGCATGGGCGCCGTGTACCTCGCCGAGCAGCCAGGTTTGGGCCGCGAAGTCGCGATCAAAGAGCTCCTCCAGGCGGCCGATCCGGTTGCGCTCCGCCGCTTCCTCCAGGAAGCCCAGGTCATGGCGCGCACCAGTCATCCCAACCTGGTCCAGGTCCACGACCTGGAGCTGATGGGCAACGTCAACTACCTGGTCCTGGAGTTCGTCCGCGGCCGCTCGCTGCGGGACTGGATGAACCAGACGGCCCTTCCGCCGCCGCAGGTCTTCGCGGTCATGCATGGGGTGCTGCAGGCACTGGATTACGCGCACCGCCACGCGATCGTGCACCGGGACATGAAGCCCGAAAACGTGCTCATCTCCGACGAAGGGATGGTCAAAGTCGCGGATTTCGGGATCGCGAGATTGACGGACGACAGCGGTGTCGGCGGCACCGCCACCAAGACCGGGACGACTGTCGGCACGCCCCAGTACATGTCTCCCGAGCAGGTTGCCTCGAGCAAGGTCGACGGCCGCAGCGACCTGTACTCGGCCGGCATCATGTTCTACGAGCTGGTCGCAGGCCAGCCTCCCTTCACAGCTTCCGACGCGGATGGTCCCTTCACGCTGATGGCGAAGCACGTCCAGGCGCCCCCCAAGCCGCCCTCGGTCTTCCAGCCAGGCCTCAACCCTGAGCTCGAGCACGTGATCCTGAAAGCACTTTCGAAGCGCCCCGAGGACCGCTTCCAGACCGGCCAGGAGTTCGATGACGCGATGTCCCGTGTCGCCAACCTGATGTGCCCGGGATGGCAGCGCAGCCTCGAGCCCGGCGCCGACCTCTCGCGCATGGTGCCGTTGGCCACGCCGGCCATTCCGATTCCAACGACGCCGATCGGAATGGCGATCGGGCAGCACGCGACGGCGATGCCGCCGCCCCACGTCGCCTACAACCCGACGCCGCCCGTCAAGCCGGTGGCCAAGAAGTCGATGAGCTGCCTGAGCTTGCTGGGCTTGCTCGTGCTGGCGACGACGTTGATCGGGCTCTTGGCGGCCGGCTACATCCGCTAGTTACTAGTTAGGGGACCGGGCCTGGCGTGCGAGCGCCTCTTGCGCCGCTTCGCCCACCAGGATGTCGCTCGACCCCGACTCGCCCGCGGCGATCACGGTCTGCTGCGTGTACTGCGTCGTGAAGGTGTGGTGCGCCTGTGTCGCCATCTGGGTCGGGAACTGGACCCACGGATCGGTTGGGGTCTCGCGGACGGCGGTGACCTCGTAAATCCGGAACGTCTCCGCCGATTTGCCTTTCAGCTGCACGCCCGGGACCAGGTCGACCGCGATGTAGTCGCGGCACATCTCGTACGTCTGCTGGCCGATCAGGACCTGGAACGCCGGGGCGTGCGAGCAGAAGCGCGCCGCGGTGTTGACCGTGTCGCCCAGGGCGGTGTACTGAAGCCGGCTGCGAGAGCCCATGTTGCCCACGACCGCCGGCCCTGTGTTGATGCCGATCCCCCAGCGAATCGGGGGAAGTCCTTTGGCCAGCAACTTTTGCTGCAGCTCGGCCGCGCGGCTGATGCAGTCGTAGGCGCAGCGGATCGCCAGCAGCGCGTGGTTGTCCTGCAGCCGCGGCGCGTTCCAGAAAGCCATGATCTCGTCGCCGACGTATTTGTCGACCGTGCCGTCCCAGGTGAAGATGATCCCGCTCAGGTGATCGAGGTACATCTGGACGACCTCGGTCACGTCGCTCGCGGCCATCGACTCCGACATCGACGTGAATCCACGGATGTCGACGAACATCAAGGTCATGTCGCGGCGTTCGCCGCCGCGGAGGATGTCCTCCACGCCTCCGCGCGTCTTGGCGAGCTCGGCGACGATCTCGGGCTTGAGGTAGTGGCCGAAGAGGGCGGTGACCTTGCGCTTCTCGCGGTCCTCGTAGAGAAACCGGTACGCCGTCACGCCCGAATAAGTCAGCGCGATGGCAAGCCAGGGATGGAACAGGTCGGGGACCCAGCCGTTGAAGACCGCAAGCGCTGACATGCCGACCGTGAACAGGACAATCGCGCCGGCCGTGCCGGCCAGGCCCCACAGCACCGTCACTCGTGCCACGCCGACCGCCGTCGCCAGGGCCAGCAGGAGAATGATCAGGATCAGCAACGCCCCGGGCTCGGACATCAGGA
Organism: Chloroflexota bacterium; assembly: GCA_005880755.1. Classification (GTDB taxonomy): domain Bacteria; phylum Chloroflexota; class Dormibacteria; order Dormibacterales; family Dormibacteraceae; genus 40CM-4-65-16. Next base: position 2,193 of record VBGV01000076.1, on the reverse strand, counting down.
ATTTCGGCTGCAGCGGCAGCAGCATGTTGAGCAGGTTGGCATGCACCTCGACGCCCGGCATCTTCGTCCCGTTGCCGGCCGGAGTAAGAAATTCGTCCGGCACCCCGGTCAGGTAGTAGCCGCCGACCAGCACGATGTTGCCCTTGACCGTGTCCGATGGGAACGAGGCCTGATAGACGTCGCTGAAGGACAGGTACTGGTGGTACTTGTTCTTGAATTGGCCGGGGCCGGTCGAGTAGTTGATGAACGCCGACCCGGTGCGATCGACCTCGAGCGGATGCTGCCACGCGGTGCCGAAGATGGCGTGGCCGCCGGATTCCTCCAACGAGGGGCCGGTCGACGGATCGGGCAGGAGCGAAAAAGCGCGGTACGCCGCGAATCCGAGCGGATTGATCGTCGGCAGCGCGCAGGCGCCCGTGCTGCTGCAGGCGGGCTGGACGAACATCGGCATCCGGCGCAAAACTCCGTCGGAGTCGAGCACTACATCCGTCGACGCCAGGATCACGTTCTTGATCGGCTTCTGGCACGGGATGCTCGGGCTGGAGTTCGCGTCCGCGCACCAGAACTTCTTGAGCGGAAGCTGGTCCACGCCGGCGGGGTCGGTCTTGGCCGACGTCTGTTCCAGCCTTCCCTCCCGGGCAATCGTGTTTTCACCCCCGTAGGCCAGGATCACCGGGATCGTGCTTTCCCTCAGAGCTCGGGCGAAGTCGTCGTCGGGCACGAGCTCACGCTTGTCAGCGAAGTTGACGTCGAAAACGACCACGGAGGCGCCCGATGCTTCCAGGTTGCGCAGCACCAGTGCGTACTTGTCCCGCGGCACAGGATATTCGCCGATGTTCTTGACGCTTGCGTCGTCGATTCCGACGACGACGATCTGGGGCTGCGGCGGGCTCTCGCTGAAAAGCCTGTCCTCGGGGTGGACCGAGAGGCTGATAGCGCAACTGTGGGGGTTCGCATCGCAGGCGATCTGCTCCACGTACAGGCCGAACATCAGGACTGTGACGACGAGCGCGATCAAGACCGCGACCGCCGTGCGATATGTGTACCAGTACCGGATGTAGCGGCCCAAGGGTGGCGGGATCATATATCCGGTGAGCGTGCTTTGCGGCATCGCCGGCTGGGTCGACAAGTCACTGATCGATTCGAAGCTTTTCTACCCACTGAACGTCAAGACGTCCGGTGACCGCCTGCGCTTTTACGCCACCCAGTTCTCGCTCGTCGAAGTCGACTCGAGCTACTACGGCATCCCTAAGCCTGAGAACGTGGAGGCCTGGGCGACGCAGACCCCCGACCACTTCACTTTCGACGTCAAGTCCTTCTCCCTGTTCACCAACCACCCGACCCAGCCGATGTCGCTGCCTCCGGACATCCGGGAGCAGCTGCCTTCCAACCTGCGGGACAAAAACGTCTACCTCGAAAAGATGCCCGACGAGCTGCTGGACGAGACCTGGGAGCGGTTCCGGGCGGCGGTCGAACCGCTGCGCGCCGCGGGCAAGCTGGGCGCCGTGTTCTTCCAGTTCCCGCCGTGGTTCCTGCCGTCGTCGCGCTCGCTCGCTTACGTCGAGCAGGTCCAGGAGCGCATGTTCGGCCTCCAGATCGCGGTCGAGTTCCGCAAGCCCGAGTGGCTCGACGCACGGCATCGCGACGGGACCCTGGCGTTCCTCCGTTCGCGCGACATCCCCTACGTTGCGGTCGACGTGCCAGAGGGCCATCACACGAGCATGCCGTCGGTCCACGACGTCACGTCCTCCAAGCTGGCGGTCGTCCGCTTCCACGGCCGCAATCACGACACGTGGGACTTGAAGGGCGTGCCGCCGAACGTCCGCTTCCGCTACGACTACAGCGACACGGAGCTGACCGAGTGGGTGCCGCGGATCAAGGAGATGGAGCGCTCGGCCAGCCGTGTCCACGCCCTGATGAACAACAACTACTCGAACTACTCGGTCAAGAATGCGCAGCAGCTCCAGAGGCTGCTGGAGGCGTCAAATAGCTAGTCGGGCACGCTCCGCCGCCTGACCTCACCGATGGCGTGGTCCATCAGGCCGCCGAACACGGGCTCGGCCACGTCCGCAAGGCGCAGCGGAAACACCATCGCGTCGCGGCGGGGGTAGCGAGCGGTGCGGACGACCAGGTTCGCAACCCACCACGCCGGGTACTGGAAACCGATCGGCTGATCGGGCGCTTTGAAGAACT
>VBGV01000075.1 GCA_005880755.1 Chloroflexota bacterium | reverse complement strand
TCGTCGACCACGGTCTCCACCTTGTCCTTGTCGCCTTCGGCCTCGTCGGCCTCGGGGATGATGCCGGCGGTCTCCATCACCTCGGAGGCGACGAAGATCGGGCATTCGACTCGGACGGCGAGCGCGATGGCGTCAGACGGCCGCGCGTCGAAGTCCAGGTCGCGCCCGTTCTGCTTCACATAGAGTCGGGCGTAGAACACCTGGTCGGCAAGCCGCGTGACGACGATGCGCCGGATGCTGATGCCGAGGTCGCCGAACGCTGTCGCCATCAGGTCATGGGTCAGCGGGCGCCCAAGGGTGTTGCCTGAGATCTTGGTGGCGATGGCCTGAGCCTCGAACGAACCGATCCAGATCGGCAGGTATCGGTCGGCTTCCTTTTCCTTGAGGATCACCAGGTGCTGGGCAGTCGGCATGTGGATGCGGATGCTGTCCACGGACACCTCGATGAGGTTTTTCATCCTCGGGTCCATTCTACCCTTCGGTCCTCGCCATCCCTCCTATTTGAACGCGCCAACCCCGCTCGGGGTGTCGCTCCGGACGTACGTAAAATCCGAACGTGGCGAAGGGGAGAAAAGGGCGCCTGATTTTGATCGACGCCCACAGCCTCATCTATCGGGCTTTCTTCGCCCTGCCGCCGATGAGCACCTCGGACGGCCGGGTGACCAATGCCGTCTACGGCTTCACGTCGATGCTGGCGATCGTGCTGGCGTCACGTCCGGAGTACGCCATCGCCGCGTTCGATCTTGGCAAACCCACATTCCGCTCCCAGGAGTACGAGCAGTACAAGGCAGGCAGGCGCGCGATGCCCGAAGACCTCCGTCCGCAGATCGAAATGGTCCGCGAGCTGCTCGGGGCGTTTTCGATCCCCATCTATGGGGTCGAGGGTTTCGAGGCCGACGACGTCATCGGCACGCTCGCCCGCATCGCCGAAGAGCGCGGGCACTCGGTCACCATCGTCTCGGGCGACCTCGACTGCTTGCAGCTCGTGACCGAATCGGTGGAGGCCCTGGTGCCGCGCCGCGGCATCACGGACACGTTCCTGTACGGGCCGGACCAGGTCCGCCAGCGCTATGGTTTCGAGCCGCCGCAGCTCATCGACTTCAAGGCTTTGCGCGGCGACACCTCGGACAACATTCCGGGGGTTCCCGGCGTCGGCGACAAGACCGCCGCCAAGCTGGTGCAGGACTACGTCACCGTCGACGCGCTGCTGGAGCGGGTCGATGAGCTTCCCGAAGGCCGGCTGAAGACCGCGCTCCAAGCGAACGCCGACAAAGTGCGGCTGGGCAAGCGGATGGTGACCATCGTCCGCGACGTGCCGATCGAGCTCGAGCTGGAGCGTGCGCGCTGGACGCGTTACGACTACGACAAGGCACGACGGGTCTTCGACCACCTCGAGTTTCGCCAGCTGCTGAGCCGTTTCCCGCCGCCGGACCAGGTGCCTGTCCAACCGAGCCTGGCCCTGGAGCCGGCGCCTCGAGCAGCCGGCCTGACGATCGTCCAGGATCCCGCCGAGGCCGCGAGCATGGTGGACGGCTCCGACGACGTCGGGGTCTTCGCGTTCACCGAAGGCACCGGTCGCGGCAGTCGCATCCTCGGCCTCGGCGTCTCGATGGCGGGCAAGACCTTTTACGTCACCGAACCTGAGGCGATGGACGCGGTGGCAAGCACGCTGTCGGGCCGTCCGATCTCCGGACACGACGCGAAAGAAACGGAGCTGGCGCTGCGCTCGCTCGGAGGCGGCAAGCGCGATTGGGCCTTCAGCACGTTCCTCGCCGCCTACCTCCTTGGTGCTGGATCGCGCGACCCGCGCTTGGAGGATCTCGCGCGCGAGTTCCTCGCATTGGAGCTGGTCAGCACCGAGCAGCTGCTCGGCACGGGCCGCGCCGCGCGCAAACCGTCGGCGGTGGGTGAGAACGAAGCGGCCGAGTTCGCTGCTCGCCGCGCGGAAGCGATCCTCAACCTGCGGCCTCGACTCGAGGCCGAGATGCGCAATCTCGGAGTCGACTACCTGTTCCACGAGATCGAGCTGCCGCTGGCCGGCGTGCTCGCCGACATGGAGTCGGAGGGCGTCGCGATCGACGTGCCGTACCTCAAAGAGATGCAGGAAGAGCTCGCTGGGCAGCTGGCCGCGATCGAGACGGAGGTGGAGGAGGTCGCCGGCCAGAAGTTCAACCTCAACGCTCCGCAACAGCTGGCGAAAGTCCTGTTCGAGGACCTGCGCCTTCCGGTCGGCAAACGCACCAAGACCGGCTACTCCACCGATGCGGACACGCTCGAGGCGCTGCGCGAGAAGCACCCGATCATCGGCCTGATCCTCGAGCACCGCCAGCTTTCGAAGTTGAAATCGACGTATGTCGACGCGCTGCCGCAGCTGGTCGACCCTTTGAGCGGTCGCGTCCACACGTCGTTCGGGCAGGCAAGCACCGCGACGGGCCGGCTCGCCTCGTCCAACCCCAACCTGATGAACATCCCGATCCGGACCGAGCTCGGGCAGCGCATCCGGCGCGCCTTCAAGGCGGGACGACCGGACCACGTGATGGTCTCCGCGGACTACGCTCAGATCGAGCTGCGCATCGCGGCCCACCTGAGCGGCGATCCGATGCTGCTCGATGCGTTCAAGGCGGGCCAGGACATCCACACGGCCACCGCGGCCGCGGTCTTCAAGGTTCCGATCGAGCAGGTCGATCCCAGCCAGCGCCGCCTCGCCAAAATCGCAAACTTCGGCTCCATCTACGGCCAGGGCGAGTACGGCCTGTCGCAGCAGCTGGGGATCACGGGCGATGTGGCGCGCGAGGAGGGGCTCGTGGTGAGCGCGACGGGCCGCCGCCGCGCGATCCCCGATCTCCGGTCGCCCAATTTCCAGCTGCGAAGCGCCGCGGAGCGGATGGCGATCAACTTCCCGATGCAGTCGCTGGCCGCGGACATCATCAAGATCGCGATGGTGCGGCTGCAGCGCGAGATCGAGGCCGACCAGATCGAAGGCCGTATGCTGCTCCAGGTCCACGACGAGCTGCTGTTCGAGGTACCGCGTGCGGAGCTCGATCAGTTCGCCGAGAAAGTTCCGCGCATCATGACCGGCGCGTACGAGCTGGAGACAGGGATCGAGGTCGAGATGAAGGTCGGGCCGAACTGGGCCGACATGAAAAAGCTCGCGGTCGTGCGTGCTTAGGCATTCGTCCCCTGGCCGGAGGCCGGATGCCTGAGCTCCCTGAGGTCGAGACCATCGTCGCGGACCTGCGGCCGCACCTGGTCGGGCGCACCATCGTCCGATGCGAGCTCAACTTTCCGACGATCGTCCGGCATCCCGAGCCGGAAGAGTTCGTCGACGCGGTGGTCGGAATGCGGATCGATTCCATGGGCCGGCGAGGCAAGTACATCCTCATCTCGCTAACTCCTCCCCATTTATGGGGAGGTGGCGGCGAAGCCGCCGGAGGGGCGGCCAACAATCTGCAGCTGGTCGTCCATCTGGGCATGACGGGTCAGCTGCGCCTGGTCGACCCCGTCGCCCCTCTCGCGAACCACACGCACGCCGTGTTCTTTCTCGACGACGGCCGTCAGCTTCGCTACCGCGATCCCCGGCGTTTCGGCCGGCTGCTGCTTGGGACCGAGCAGGCGTTGCTCTCGTCGAAGAAGATGCCGCGCCTCGGTCCCGAACCAATCGATCCAGAGTTCGCCCCGGACGAGCTCTACCGCCGGCTGCGCACGCGCCGCGCGGCGATCAAGGCCGTGCTGCTCGACCAGGGCGCCATCGCCGGGGTGGGCAACATCTACGCGGACGAGTCGCTGCACAAGGCACGACTTCGGCCGGACCGGATCGCCGGCTCGTTGAGCAAGAAATCGGCGCGGCGCCTGCATGAGTCCCTTCGCGAGTCGCTCACGCTGGCGATCGCGAATCGAGGCAGCTCGGTCGACACCTACCGCGACGCGTGGGGAGAGATCGGCGGCCAACAGGAAAAGCTCCTCGTCTATGGCCGGGCCGGCGAGCCGTGTTTCACGTGTGGGCGCCCGCTGAGCGCGATCCGCATCGCCGGCCGTACCACCGTTTTCTGCCGCCGTTGCCAGCGTTAGTTCCGCGACTCGTTGCGATCGGCGCGTTGAGCGTGGTCTTCGTCGGACTCACGATCGCGATCACGGCCGGCGCGTTCACGGACCTCGACCTCCAGGTCGCGCTGGCCACTCACGATGCCTGGCAGCCCTCGCTCCATCCACTCTTCCAGCTGATCGCGGAGCTGGGCAGCATCGAGCTGACGACAATCCTGATGCTGGCGTTGACCGTTTACCTGTGGCGCGCGGGTTTCGGATCCGACGCGTTGGTGTTCGTCGTCTTCATCGCGGCGATTGCGTTCGAGCTGTTCTACAGATTCAACCTGCATCATCCGGGCCCGCCGCGCTCTCTGGCCGAAGCGGACGGTCCCAGCATCAGCGAGCTGTTTCCAGGATCCACCGGCGGCAACAGCTTTCCGAGCGGGCACATGCTTCGCACCGTGATCGTCTACGGGCTTCTCGCTTTCGTGATCAATCGTCTGTCGCCATCGCCCCGCGTACGAAGGTTGGCGGTGGTCGGCGCGATCGCGATCATCGTGCTGATGGTCTTCGATCGGCTCTACCTCGACGTGCACTGGGAATCGGACGTGATCGGAGGACTGATCCTCGGCTCGATCGCGCTGCTCGCGGGCACGGTTTGGCTCGACCGCCCGCGAAAAGCTGACAATTAGTCCGGCATGGGGGAAAAGGCAGTCTTGATCATGGTCACCCTGGGCGGGAGGGACGACGCGGAGCGACTGGGCGAAGCGCTCGTCGTCGAGCATCTCGCCGCGTGCTGTTCGGTCGTGCCCACGGTCCATTCCTTTTATTACTGGGACGATCAGCTGCGTCGAGAGCATGAGGCGCTGCTGCTGGTCAAGACTCTCGAATCGCAAGCCGCCGGGGTCCAGGAGTTCGTGCGCACGCACCACAGCTACGAGGTGCCCGAGATCCTCCAGGTGGCCATCGAGGGGGGCTCCTCGGCGTACTTGAACTGGATGGAGAAGCAAGTAACCAAAGCCGGGCTCTGACTGTTAAGCGAGCACTTAGACTGCGGGAAAAGGAGGCAGGGTGGCCACTGCAGTAACCGAGTCCGGCGAGTCAAGCGGCCCCAAGCGCCGCCGCCGCCGCCGTGCCCGCCGGGAGGCCGAGGCAACCGCGAATCCCGGGCACGGGCAGAACGGAGAGAACGGACAGAACGGCGCGCCAGAGGCCTCTGAGGTGGTCGCGGAGACTGTCGCCGTACCTGTAGCCGTCCTCGAGGATCCGGATCCAGCCGCCGAAGGCCCGTCGCCGCCGCCGGAGCTCGATGAGTTCCGAGACCTGCTCGGCCAGGCGGTCGGTCTCCGCCTCGACGCAGTCTCGCGTGAGTTCGGCGGCCGCGACGAGATGCGCGTCACCGCGCTGCGCAACGTCACTCTCGACGTCGGCCCTTGCGAGTACGTCGCGATCGTCGGGCCTTCCGGTTGCGGCAAGAGCACGATGCTCTCCCTGATGGGGGGCCTCGACCGCCCCACGTCGGGTCACGTTTACGGCGCCGGGCTGGCGCTCGGCGAGCTGCCTGACCGCGACCTCTCCGACTATCGCCTGCAGAGGGTGAGCACGATCTTCCAGACCTTCAACCTCATCCCGTCGATGACGGTGGAGGACAACGTCGCCTTGCCGCTGACGCTGGCCGGCGTCGAGCTGGAGGACCGGAGGAAGCGGGCACGCCACCTGCTTTCCCTGGTCGGGCTCGAGAACCGCGCTCGGACACGCGCGGGGCGTCTGTCTGGCGGCGAGCAGCAAAAGGTCGCGGTGGCGCGTGCCCTGGCCAACCGGCCCGGGTTGATTCTGGCCGACGAGCCGACGGGCAGCCTCGACTCCACCGCCGGCGAGGGTGTGCTCAACCTGCTCGACGACCTCAATCGCCGCGGAGCGACCGTGGTGCTCGTCACGCACGACCCCGAGGTTGCCCGGCGCGCCCGGCGCGTGGTCCGCATGATCGACGGTCAGGCGATCCAGCTCGACGCGGGCAGGCCGACCGTGCGGAGCCAGGAACCGGTCGATCCTCCGGCCCGCATGCACTGGCGCGACACCCTGAAGGTCGGGCTCGGCAGCGCGGGCCGGCGCCCGCTGCGGACGGCCCTGACGACCACCGGGGTCGCGATCGGCATCGCCGCGTTG
>VBGV01000219.1 GCA_005880755.1 Chloroflexota bacterium | reverse complement strand
TCCGATCGACACCGACACCAGAGGCGTACGCAGCATGCTGCCGCTGCGCTCTTCGGACTCGATCCAGCCTCGGTCGCGGTCGATCGGGTCGTAGAGAGCCGGGATCGCCTCGTCGAATCGCTTGGTGATCTCGGTGGCGATCATCTCCGCCATGCTCGGCTCGGTCAGGATCACGAAGTCGTCGCCGCCGACGTGGCCCGCGAAATGCTGGGCCGAGTGGTTCTCCTCCAGGACCTCGAGGATGATTGTCGCGAGCGTCTTGATCACGTCGTCGCCGCGCAGGAAGCCGTAGTGGTCGTTGTAGCTCTTGAAGGAATCGATGTCGGGGTAGAGCACCGCGAAGCGCTGGCCTTGAGCCAGGCGCCGGCTGATCTCGCGGAGGATGTCGCTGTTGCCGCTCATGCCGGTGAGCGGGCTCAACCCCCGCGTGGTCGTGGAGCGCGACATCACCGCGCGCAACCTGGCCACGAGCTCTTCGGGCACGAATGGTTTGGTCACGTAGTCGTCGGCGCCGGAGAGCAGGTGCTCGACCTTGTCCTTGAGTGAATCGCGAACGGTCAGAAACACCACCGGGATCAAGCGCGTGCGGAAGTCCTCGCGAAGCTCGGCCATGATCTGGTCGCCCGTGGTGTCGCCCAGCATCAGGTCGAGGAGGATGATGTCGGGCCGCCATTCGACCGCGGCTTCGTGGGCCGTGCTCCCGTCGTTGACCGTGACGCACTCGAAGCCGGCCCGCTCGAGCACCCGCTTCACGAGCCGGAGCACCTGGTCGTCGTCGTCGATGACCAGCGCGATGTCGCGATGGACCAAAGCGGAGCGGGGGCGGTCCGTCGGCGTGGCCACCGTCATGCGGTTTGCCCCGCGCGCGGCAGTTTTTCGGTCAGCGCGATGGCGCGCTCGGCCGCGGAGCGGACCTCCTGGATGTCGGCCTTGACCGCCTCCGGGTCATTGGTCTCCTCGGCGATCAGCTCGCTGTAGTTGACGATCACCGCGAGCAGGTTGCGAAGGTCGTGGATCAGGACCCGGTTCGGATCTTCCGGAACGTCCGCGTTCACAGCCGCTTCAGCAGCCGCCACTTGTTGACCTCTCCGTCCCGTTCGTACCCGAGCTCGTCGAGCAGAGACCGTGCCATGGCGAGGCCGCGTCCCGTTTCGCTCTCGTGCGCGGGCATCTCTCGGGACAGGTGCTCGTGGACCGGAACGCCCGAGTCGCTGAGCGACGCCACGAGCGTGCCGCCGTCGAGGCGAAGCGTGTACTCCACGGGCCGCTCGATGCCCGGCGGGCGGCCGTGCGTGAGGACGTTGCTTCCGATCTCGCCGAGTGCTGTCTCGAAGAGCATGAGCCCGCGGTCGTCCTGCGTGCGGCCTGTGGCCTCGCGCAGCCGCTGGATCGACCGGTGCAGGATGTCCAGCCCTTCGTCAAGCTCGGTGAGCTCCGCGGTGAACACAAAGTCCTGGTGATCGGTCCCCATCGGCTTACAAGCCGGTAAGGGCTTCCTCGACAGTGGCGTAGTAAGGAAAAACCCGATCCAGCGTGGTCAGCTCGAGCACCACGCGCACCTGCTGGTTGGGGGCGGCCAGGCGAAGCTCGCCGCCTTCGCTGCCACGAATCTGCTTCAAGGCCGCGATGACCGACCCCAGGCCGGTCGAGTCGACGAAGCTGATGCCCTCCATGTCGATGACGACCTTCGACGGGCCGTTTTTCACGACCTCGTTGATCGCGTCCTTGAGGGCCGGGGCCCCGGCGACGTCCAGCCGCCCGATGGGGGCGACGACGGTGGCGCCGTTCTCAGCCTGGCGGGTCTCGACATCCAAAGCCACAGCCGGAAGAGCATATGGCAGAAAGTAGGGACTTTAGCCTCTCTACACTGCATGGCCGTGGGAACTGAACGGGTCCTCGTGGTCGACGACGACGAGCCCCTCGCGAAGGTGATGGCCCGCGTCCTCCGGAGCCGCGGTTTTGAGTGTGACGTCGCGCTCACCGGCTCGGAGGCGAGGCGGCTGCTCGAAGCCAAGGACTACGCCGTGGCGCTGCTGGACGTCCGGCTGCCCGACGAGTCCGGTTATGGGCTGCTGGAGGAGCTGAGGGCGACCCGGCCCAACACAGCGGTGGTGATGATCTCGGGCGTCGACGACCCCGAGCTGGGGAAGGCCGCGCTCGAGCACGGGGCATTCGCGTACCACGTCAAGCCGGTCGGCGCGACCCAGCTGTACCTGCTGGTGGTCAACAACCTTCAGCGCCGCAGCCTGGAGATGGACCACCGGGCCAGCCTCGACCGGCTCGAGGGCATGGTCGCGGAGCGTGTCGACCAGATGCGCCGCGCCGCCGAGCTCCAGGCCGGCATGCTGCCGGCCTCGCCGTTGAAAGAGGATGGGTTCGAGGTCGCGGCCCACCTCACCCCTGCCCGCGAGATCAGCGGCGATTTCTACGACTGGTATCGCGCAACGAACGGACGGCTCGCAGTCACCCTGGGGGACGTGATGGGCAAGGGATTGCCCGCGTCGTTGATGATGGCCACCGCGCGCGCGGCGCTGCGTGGCGCGTCCGAGGTCGAACCGCTCGACGCCGGCATCAAGCAGGCCGCCGGCGTGATGTCGGCGGCTCTCGAGGTCAATCACGCGTATGTGACTGTGTTCCACTGCAAGTTCGACCCGAGGACAGGGAGCGTCGAGTACGTCGACGCGGGACACGGCCACGCGCGGTTGCTGCGTGGCGCCACCGGCCAGGAATTGCTCCCCCAGCGCAGCGCGCCGATCGGAATCTTTCCCGACGCCCAGTTCCTGGTGGGGAGGGCGACGCTCGAGCCGGGTGACTCGCTGGTGGTTTTTTCGGACGGGCTGCTCGACCTGCGGCCCGACCTGGCGACGAAAGACGTTCATCTGCCCCATGAAGTGCGGCGCGCGGCGACCGCGCAGGAGATGGTCGACATCCTTGCGCATGGAGCGCGCGAGCGAGAGTTGTTCGACGACGTGACGGTGCTTGCACTTAAGCGCCTCTAGACGGAGTGGAGCTGAAGGCCGGATTCACTCCGGCCGTCACCAGGCCTCAACTGCTAAACGCCTCCCAGCGTCCTCTGTGAGAGGAGGGGGTTCCGCGGGGGAGGACGCTGTCCTCACCCGCGCCCTCAGGAGATGGTCGACATCCTTGCGCATGGAGCGCGCGAAAAGGAGCTGTTCGACGACGTGACGGTGCTGGCTCTCAAGCGCTTGTAGAGCTTTCTGTCGCGCCCCTAACCGTGCCCCTCACCGCGCCCCTCACCCCGACCCTCTCCCCTGAAGGGGAGAGGGAGGAGGCTCCTGCCTAGACGGCTTCTTTCGTTGCAAGCCACCGTTCGAGGACTGCTGCCACCACGTGGATCTTGATTGGTTTGGTGATGTAGTCGTCCATGCCTGCGGCCAGGCACCGCTCGCGCTCGCCCGACACTGCGTCGGCGGTCATCGCGATGATCGGCACGTGCCGGCCGCCTCGCTCGTTGTGGCGGATCTGCCGGGTCGCCTCGTAGCCGTCCATCTCCGGCATGTGGCAGTCGATCAACAGCGCGTCATAGTGGCCGCGGCCGACCATGGTCACGGCTTCCGCCCCCGTGCTGGCGACGTCGGCTCGATAACCCAGGCGCACGACCATTCGCAGCGCCACCTTCTGGTTGGCCGCGTTGTCGTCGACCACAAGCACACGAGCGCCATTGCCCCGCAACGCGGCCGCATGCGTCGTCGGTTCTGCGCGGCCGCGGCCTGGACGTTCCGCGAGCAGCGTTTGCAGCACGTCGAAAAGTTGCGACGGACGGACGGGTTTGACCATCTCCGCGTCGACCCCCGGTATGTCCTCCTCCGACTTTCCGGCGGACGTGAGGAGGATGACGGCGATGTTGCCGATGGCCTCGTCCGACCGCATCGCCGCCGCGACGGCGGCGCCATCCATCTCGGGCATCATCAGGTCGACGATCGCGACCTCAAACGGGGCCTCGCCACGCGATGCGCGTCGGATCTCGCGCAGCGCCTCGTGGCCGGAATCAAAGCTTCGGCCATGCATGCCCCACGACGTCACGTACCGCTCGAGGATTGTCCGGTTGGTCCGGTTGTCGTCGATGATCGCCACGGTCATCCCGGTCAGCGGTGCGCCCGTCCGCGCCGGATGGACCTTCTGAGCGGCCTCGCGGAAGAGCGCGCTGAACCAGAACTGGCTGCCCTTGCCTTTTTCGCTCTCGACGCCGATCTCGCCTCCCATCAGCTGGATGAGCATGCGGGCGATCGCCAGGCCGAGTCCCGTGCCGCCGTGGCGGCGCGTGGTCGAGCTGTCGAGCTGTGAGTAGACGGCGAAGACTCGCGCCGCATCTTCTCTGGTCAGGCCGACGCCTGTGTCCGCGACTTCGAAGCGGACGGCGACTCCGGGACCCTTGGCCTCGAGACGGTTCGCGCGAACGACCACCTCCCCCGCATCGGTGAACTTCACGGCGTTGCCGATGAGGTTGATCAGCACCTGGCGCAGCCGGCCGGGGTCACCCATCACGAGCTCGGGCACGTCTGGACCCACGTCCAGGACCAGCTCGATGCCTTTGTTGGCCGCGGCTTCCGCAAAAAGCTCGACCGATTCTTCGACGACGTAGCGAGGGCTGAAATCGATTGTCTCCAGCTTTACGCGCCCGGCCTCGATACGCGAGAAATCGAGGATGTCGTTGATGATCTCGAGCAGCGCATCGCCGGAAGCGCGGATCGTCTCGACGTACTCGCGTTGCTCGGGCGTGAGCTCAGTGTCCATCAGCAAGCCGGTCATCCCGATGACACCGCTGAGCGGAGTGCGGATCTCGTGGCTCATCGTGGCGAGGAACTCAGACTTGAGCCTCGTCAGCTCCTGCAGGTCCTGGTTGCGGACTGAAAGGTCGGACAGGAGCACCGACTTGTCCGCCTCTGCCGTGATCGCGGCGTGCCGGTTCTGCTCGAGCTGAGTCACGACGCGGCGCACCAGGATGCCGAACGCGACCAGCAGCAGGCCTTCGAGCAAAGCGGCCGCTGGGTCGCCGGACGCGGGGTTGATCCCGGTGACGAGGATGAGGTCGGCCACGGCGATGGCCGCACCGACCGCAAATTCGACCGTCGTGTAGTACAGGGCGAGAAAGATCAGCGGCAAGAGGACGAACGGGAACGCCCGCACGATGCTGAGGCCGAACTGGACCTCGAGCGCGAATGCGACCGCCAGGCCGCCGATGGGGGAGATAGCGTGCAGGTACCGCGGGATCCGCTCCCACGGAAGAAGGACGAGCGCGCCGCCCAGGACCGTGATCGCCGCCGAGGCCACGACCCCGAAGACCGTCCCGTCGGCCCACAACGGGTGGAGGGCGAGGACGAAGCCACCCACGACCGGGATCGCGGTCACGACGCCGCTGCGGGCCGGCGTGTCGACCTGGGCCAGGGGGATCAGGACGAGCGCCACGCCGACCGCCATGGCGCCGCTCAAGGCGAGCGAGCTGGTCACAGCGGCGAACCCGTGCAGGCTGACCAGGCCGACGATCGCCAGCCCGATGAAGGGGTAGACGCGCCGGCTCAGACCTTCTGCCTGGAGCGGAGTGCTGGGATGATTCAAAGCGGGCAGCCGGGCAGTCTTAAGACGGCTGAACGCGCTTGGTTCGCCACTAAACTTTGCGCCCTGCGCACCTTCCATCCCGCCAGGGGGGGCGAGGCAGGGGTATTGCCAGGGACAGAAGTGCGTCCGCGACAGCGGGGTTCCGCGTCGTGGACATCCGTCCTGGTTCGCCGAGCCACGCCGTTTGCCGCGCTGGCGGCCGTCTTCGCGGTCCAGGCCCTCGCCAACGCCGAACCGGTGGTCGCATTCCCGCTATATCTGACGGTCGTCCTGCTGGTCTCTTTGCAGCAGGACCGCACCGAGTCGATCGCGGTGGCCGCGGTGGCCGCGATCGCCGTGCTCTTCAGGCCCCTGGCCACGGCCGGCCAGGCGTCAGACGTCGCGCCCGCCCTGCTGCTGGCTGCGGTCCTGGTCGCGGTCGCCATCGCGATGAACGAGCTGACCAAGCACTCGCGTGCGACCGCCGCCGCGGCGCAAAGCAAGGCGGATGGGCTGGCCGAGAGCGAGCGGCGCCTGCGGGCCACGCTGGAGTCGGCCGAGGTGGGGCTGGCCCTCGCGGGCCTGGACGGGAGGCTGCTCGAGACGAACCAGCCTCTGGCCCTCATCCTCGGCCGGAGCCGGGACGAGCTGCTTCGCACGACGCTCGTCGAGGTCATCGTGGAGAACGACCGCGCCGCCATCGACGAAGGGCTGGCGTTGCTGCGGAGCGGAGACGTGACGCGCTGGGACGCGGACATCCACCTGGTGCGACCGGATGGTTCGGCGGTGCCCGCCGCGCTCTTCATCGCCAGGCTCCCGAACCCGACCGCGGGCGATGCGTCCTTGCTGGTCCAGCTCGCGGACATCTCGGCCCGGTCGCGTGCCGGCGCGCTCCGGGACTGCGTCGCGGCCGTGCGCCAGATCATCGTCACGTCGCCCGGGCTCGAGGCGGCGATGCCGCAGCTCTTGAGCACCTTCTGCGGCCATCTCGACTGGAACGTAGCTCAGTACTGGGCGGCCGACGCCGACCGCAAGACCATGCACGTGCGCAACGCCTGGAACGCTTCCGGGGCGGCGCTGGATGCGTTCCTGCACGCGAGCCGCGGTGTGGCGGTCACGCCCGGCGCCGGCCTGGTCGGTCGCGTGTGGCAGTCGGGGGTGCTCGCGGCGGAGGAAGACCTCGAGACCACGCCGGACCATGAGCGCATCACGGCTTTGTACTCGGCGGCGCTGCGCTCGGTCGTTGTGTTCCCCGTCGTCGACGGCGGCGAGGTGGTTGGCGTCATCGAGCTGGCCTCGGACCGGGTCCGCAGCCTGCGCGACGACGAGGTGACCATGCTGGCGACCGCCGGGGTCGAGATCGGCCAGTTCATGCGACGCTCGGAGACCGCGCAGGCGCTGCGCCGGAGCGAGGCGGACCACCGCGCCATCTATGAACGCTCGCCGATCGGCATCGCACGGATCAGCAGCGGCGGCGAGCTTCTGGAAGCCAACCCGGCGCTCCTCCTCATGCTCGAGCACGACGAGCAGGCGATGCACGCGGGCGCCTGGCCCGACCTGCTTCGCGCCTACGACCAGGCCGCCGCCCGCCAGCACAAGGCTCCGTTCCTCGCCGGCATCACCGACGGGTCAAGCGTCCAGGTCCGCGCGGCGACGGGCTCCGGCAAGTGGCTGTGGCTGCAGCTGACCGCGACGTCCATCCCCGACTCGAGCGGCCGGCCCGAGCATGTGCTGGTGATGATCGAGGACGTCACCGCGGTGCGCGAGACCTCTGACAAGTTGGCGGAAGCGCTCGAGGCGCAGCGCGATGCCAACGTCAACCTCGAGAAGATCGACCGCACCAAGAGCGAGTTCCTCAGCATCGTCAGCCACGAGTTCCGCACCGCGCTGACCGGCATCCAGGGTTTCAGCGAGCTGATCCGCGACGGAGGGCTCGAGCCGGACGAGGTGCGCGCCTACGGCGGCTACATATTCAATGACGCGGACCGCGTGAACCGCTTGATCGGCGACATGCTCGACCTCGACCGGATGGAGTCCGGCCGAATGTCGATGCGCGCGGCGGACGTGGACATCAACGACGTCCTGATGGAGGCGATCTCGCGCGCCGCACCCTCCGCCGTCAGCGTCGAGTTCAAGTCAGACCTCGACCCGCGCCTGCCCATCGTCTCGGGCGACCGCGACCGGCTGGTCCAGGTCGTCAGCAACCTGGTCAACAACGCGGTCAAGTACTCGCCGGAGGGTGGGACGGTCACGCTTTCGAGCCGGGTCGAGGGGCAGTTCGCCCTGGTGAGCATCACCGACACCGGCATCGGCATCCCGCAGGACGAGATCGGCCACGTGTTTGAGCGTTTCCGCCGTGTCCGCAGCGGTGCCGCGCAGTCGATTCCCGGGACTGGCCTCGGCCTCACGATCGTTAAGCAGATCGTGGAGATGCACGGGGGCAAGATCTGGGTGGAAAGCGCGGTCGGGCACGGCTCGTCCTTCCATTTCACGATCCCCCTGACCGCGGAAGGCGCCAGGTCCCTGCAGCTCCGGCATGCCTGAGGCGTATGCAGGTGGGAACGGCGACTTCAGGGTATTGGTGGCGGACGACAACGAGGTGGCGCAGCGCCTGTGCAAGCGGGTGCTCGAGAAAGCGGGGTACCCGGTCTTGATCGCGGCCGACGGCCTGCAGGCGGTGGACATCGCATTGAGCCAGCGGCCGGCGATGATCCTGATGGACGTCGCGATGCCCGGCATCGACGGGCTCGAGGCGATGCGCAGGATCAAGGCCGAGATCCCGACGATGCCGATCGTCATCGCCAGCGCGCACTCCATGGCGAGCGACCGCGAGCGCTTTCTCGCGGCGGGAGCCGACAACGTGCTGAGCAAGCCGTTCAAGCTCGCCGACCTCATCTCGATCGTCGAGCAGCTGGCGACCGCGAGATGAAAGACCTGACCGGGACCAGGCTCGGCCAGTACGAGATCGTCGAGCGCCTCGGCGGCGGCGGGATGGCGGTCGTCTATCGCGCCGTGCAGCAGCCACTCGGTCGCGAAATCGCTTTGAAGGCGCTGTCGTCCGAGCTGTTCCAGGACGACGGTTTTGTCAAACGCTTCGAGACCGAGGCCAAGACGCTGGCCAAGCTCGACCACCCCAACATCCTCCCGATCTACGACTTCGAGGTCATGGACGGCAGCGCATTCCTGACCATGCCGCTCATCCGCGGCGGGACGCTGCGCGACGTGCTCAACCGCGGACCGCTCGACGCCTTGACCGCGTGGCGCTACCTGCGCGAGATCGGCGACGGGCTGCAGCACGCGCACGACGCCGGGATCGTCCACCGCGACCTGAAACCCACCAACGTCTTGATCCACACGGACGGGCGCGCGATGCTGGCCGACTTCGGCCTCGCGCGCGGCGCGGGCCAGCCGACGCACCTGACCACCATCGGGCTCGCCATCGGCACGCCTGGCTACATGGCCCCGGAGCAGGTCATGGGACACGACGTGGACAAGCGCGCGGACGTCTACGCGATGGGCGTGCTCACCTTCGAGATGCTGACCGGCCGCCTTCCTTTCCTGGGCTCGAATCGAATGGAGGTCGCCTACGCGACCGTCAACACCCCGATCCCTTCGGTGGTGAAGATCAACGCCAACCTGCCCGACGAGCTCGACCAGCTGCTCCAGAAAGTGCTGGCGAAGGATCCGGCCCAGCGCCCGCAATCGGTGAAGGAGCTGCTCGCGATGATGGCGCGCCTGCCACAACGCAGGACATCGGCTCCGGGCGTAGCGGCTGCTGCGTCAGCTGCTTCGGCGACACCCGCCGGCGGCGTGGCGGTGCTGCCGCGACCGGCTGCGACGTCCAACGGACCCGACACCACGTCCATGCGCGCGATGCCCTCCTCTCCGCCCGCTGTGATCCTGCATGGTTCACCGCTCCCGACCCCAACCGCGGGTGGCGCCTCGACGATTCGCACCCTCGAGCTGATGGGCGTTCGACCGGCGCGCGCGAGGGGTCGGTTCATCCTCAACTCGCACTTCAGCAACTTCGTCCATGTTGCTCGGGACGTGACCGGCGACCGGTGGCCAGAGGTCGCGTACGCGGCGGGCCTGGTCCAGTACATCGAGCAGGACGCGCCGCATGACGACCAGCTGTCGTCGCCCGTCGAGTCGTTGAGCCGGCTCAACGAGGCGTTCGAGACGATTTACGGGCCCGAGTCCGAGGACATGATCCGTGCGTGGGGCCGGCGCGCAACTGAGCGCTGGCTCGCCGACGGCCGGCACGGTCTGGGCGGGGCGCGGCGTTTCGTTCCCGGCCGCCAGCGCAAGCTCGCGGGCGTGGTCAAGAACTTCTCCGAGGCGATGGACAACGTGCGCGGCGAGCATACGCATGCGTGGCTGCAGGTCGACGAGCACCAGTTCTGGCTGGTCAACTTCTCCAACATGTTCGCGCTCGGCCGGATCAAGACCGTGAAGTCGTGCCATGTGTGGACGTCATCGATCGAGACGATCCTGCGCTGGGCGGGACTGGCCAACGACTGGTACGTGGAAGAGGTCGAGTGTGGGTCGGTGACGGGCACGTTCGACTGCGCGTTCGCGATCCGCGCGTCAGAGACGAACTAGCTGAACGCCTCGTTGGCGCCAACGAGGCGCAGTCCGGCGCCCGCAAAGGGTCCGTCGTATCCAGAGATGCGGAATTAGAGTAAGCGCGTCGTGACGAAGAGGCTGACCCTGATGGTTGCGATCGCGCTGGCTTTTGCTGCGTGCTCGAGCGCAAACCCGGTTGCTTCGAATGATGCGAGCGCCGAGGCGCTTGCCCGCGGCTTCGCCGTCAAGACGCTCGACGCGGCGAAACTCGACAGTCTGCCTACCGGTCCTGTCTACATCCGCATGATTCGCTTCGAGCAAAAGACCGACAAGGTCATCAATTCCAAGCAACATGTCGCCAGCGTCGTGTTTGTCGAGGCCGGCGTTCACCGGTTGATTCTCAACGGCCAGCCGCCCATCGACCTCACGGCCGGGCAGGCGAAGTTTCATCAGAGCGTCGCGCACACGCATCTCAATCCTGGGCCAGATCCGAGTACGTGGTATTCCATCGCGATCTGGCCGAGTTCTGCACATGGTCAGCCGCTCGTCGATCCGATCGCGTCGGCCGCATTCGAGAGCGACGACATCAGTCGCGATGCCCTATCGCAGGTCGCTTACTCGCAGGTCCTCCGTCAGGTCACGCTCACGAAGCTCGGCACACCGGGAGCGCATCGATTCGGTGGCCTCTCCGCTTTCTACGTGCTCGCCGGCTCGCTGACGATCAAGAGCGCCCATCGCCCCGCCGTCACGGTTGGTGCCGGCCAGGGTGTCGCCTTTCTTCCAGACGTCGACCTGCAGGAGATGAATACGGGGCGGGGTCAGACGGTTTTCCTCGAGTTCGTCACCACCGCTATCGGCAAGGATTTCGACGTGCCGCTGCAGCAACCGCCGGCAGCCTGAAGATCAGCCGATGCGGCTGACACGATTGTCGTCGGCATCAGCTACGTACACCAGACCCTGCACGTCGACCGCGAGCCCAAGCGGCGTCGTCATTTTCGCGATCGTGCTGATGACTCCTTTCAAGTCGAGCCGCCTGACCCGGTGGTTCAGCCCGTCCGCGATGAAAACATCTCCTCGCGAATCCACCGCCAGGCCCTGGCCAATTCCTTCGAGAGGATTGGTGGCCATGTGCAGCTCCGCGTAGATGGCAGATCGCCCGTCGCCGAGATAGCCGGACGAGCCGGTGCCCGCAACCGTGGCGATCTGCCCGTTGACGTCGATGCGGCGCACGCGCTGGTTCAGTGTGTCCGCGATGTACAGGTTGCCTTCGCTGTCGAATGCAAGGCCGCCGGGGGCGTGAAGCAGGGCTGACAGCGCAGGGCCGGCTTCGCCGCGGTAACCGGCTTCGCCAGCGCCAGCCACTGTGCGAATCGCTCCGTCTTGGCTCAGCTGACGGACCACGTTGTTCCCTGTGTCGGCGATGAAAAGTGCGTCGCTGAATCCGATCGCGAGGCCCGTGGGCAAATTCAGCTTTGCCTCGCGCCCGGACTTCCCATCACCCGCGTATCCGGCTTCACCCGTGCCCGCGACCGTGGTGATGGTGCCATCAGCGTCGACGCGGCGGACGCGATTGTTGAGCGTGTCCGCGATATAGACGTTGCCGACGCTGTCGACCGCCAATCCCTGAGGCATGTTGAGCTGCGCCTGCGCGGCCGGTGCCCCGTCGCCGCTGCTTCCAGCCGCACCGGTGCCTGCGAACGTGGTGATCCGCCCGCCGTTCTTGACCTCGCGGATCCGGTTCCCCTCGGCGATGTAAATTTCGCCGGCTCGTCCGATGGCGAGCGCGAGCGGGCGCACAAGCGGCGACGCGGTGGCCCGTCCGTCGGCTGAGAAAGCGCGCTCGCCGGTGCCCGCGATGGTTGCGATGCGAGGTCCAGTTGTCGTCGGCGCCGACAGCCAGCTGTTGACGAGCACGAGTCCGATCAGGAACGCCGCGCCGAGCACGCCAACGCCGGTCGCCATGCCGAGGCGTCCACGGAAGCGAAGCCGCGGTCGTTTGCGAGCTGGCTCGGCGCTGACGGCCGCCGGCACGTTCGAGGCGGGGCCACTCTCGCCGACGAGGCCCGCGGCCGCCACCCAGGCTGCGATCTGCGTGCGCGAGTGAAACCCCAGCTTGCCGCGGATCTGCTCGACGTGGCTCTCCGCTGTGCGCTCAGAGATGAACAGCCGGGTGGCGATCTCCCGGTTTGTCAGCCCTTGAGCGACGAGAATCGCAACCTGTCGCTCGCGGCGGGTGAGATTGGGCGCCACCACGAGAATTCCGACGGAGCATAGCAACGGGGTTGAGTGACCGACCGGCGCTTTGAGAAACCGGTACCAAATTCCGGTACCGAACCCGGTAGTTCTACGAATGACGACGCGCGACGGCCTGCCTAGCCTGCAAGACCACGGCCAATCCAAATCTCGCGGTTAGGAGGAATCACGAATGAAGAGTCTTATGGGATGGCGCGCACCGCTATCGATGCTGATCGTTGCGGCCGCATTCATGGCCGCGTGTGGCGGAGGCGCGGCGCCGGCCGCGGCCAAGCCGTCGCCGCCAGGACCGGTGATGAAGTACCGGAACATGCTGCCGGGACAGACCGCTTCGGCGCCGATCGACCTGATCCAATCGATCCTGTACTTCGCCCCGGGCGCTGCGACCAATGTTCACAAGCACCCGACGGTCTTCCTGGCCACGGTGCTGCAGGGTCAGATCACCCTCAAGACACCCTCCGGTGACAAGGTGGCATCGGCCGGGGAGGAGCTCCGCGAGCCTCTCAACGTACCCGTCCAAGCGGTGAACACGGGCTCCGGAGAAACCATGGTGGTGGCCGCCTATCCGGTGCCGCATGGAGCGAAGCCGACCATCGCGATCGCCGGCCAGCCGGCTCCGGCGACGTTGAACAAGACGCTCTACAGCTTCACGCTCGACTCGCCAAGCATCAGCGGCGGCTACAGCGTGATCCAGCAGGTACTCGACTTCGCACCGGCGTCGCAAACGCTGAAGAACCGCCACGGCGGTCCCGGCGTGGTCACGGTGCTCCAGGGCGAAGCCACGATCACCATCGACGGG
>VBGV01000218.1 GCA_005880755.1 Chloroflexota bacterium | reverse complement strand
TCGGGAGGCCAACTCCTCCCCATTTATGGGGAGGTGGCGCCGAAGGCGCCGGAGGGGGCTAACTCCCTCCCCTTCGTAGTGAGGCTAACTCCTCCCCATTTATGGGGAGGTGGCGCCGAAGGCGCCGGAGGGGCTCTCCGAGCAGATAATTCGCGCTCGTGATCGGAGAGCTCAGCGCGGCGCCCCCCGTCCGACGGTCCGCGGTCGACAACCGTCGCTTTCGCACGGTGCTGCTCGCGGTCGCCGGCATTCCGATCCTCGCGACCTATCTGTGGCAGGCGCTGATTCAACCGATCTTCTTCGGTGGGTATCTCGGCGACTTTCAGGAGAGCTACATGCGCGCGGCCACTCGGATCGCCGGCGGCCAGGACCCTTACGACCTGTGCGCGACGATGGGCTGCCTCGAACCGACCGGCCCGCAGTACGTGATGCCGCCGGTGCTCGCGTGGTTGCTGCAGCCGCTGGTCGGCGTCGACGCCCACCTCATCACGGTCGGCGCGGTCTTGGTCCTCAACGCGTCCCTGGCGCTGTTCATCTGGCTCGCGCTGAGAGCGCTGAAGGTGGAGGACTGGCAGCTCGCGACGCTGCTCGTGCTCGTCGCCCTCGCGTTCGAGCCCGTGGTCGGCAACGTCGCGGAGGGCCAGGTCAACCTCGTGCTCCTCGGCCTTTCCGGCCTGTGGTTCTGGGCGTGGGTCGAAGGCCGGTGGTGGGGGGGAGCCGCACTGGGCGCCGCCGTCGCGCTCAAGCTGATCCAGGGTCCGGTCGCCCTTCTGCTCTTGTGGGCCAGGCGATGGGCGATGTTCGCCGCGGCGTCGGCGGTGGGACTCGCACTGTGGCTGGCCGGCGCGCCGCAGTACCTGTTCGAGTACCTCTTCAAAGTGCTGCCTGCGGTCAGCGGCGGAACGGGATTCTTCGAAAATCACTCACCGGGCGGCACCATCACGCGGCTGTTCGACCCGAACACATTCTTCGCAGTCCCCGGCAGCCCCGCGCCGGCGCGAGTCTTGACTGCGCTGCTCGCGATCGCGATCCTGGTCTTCACGCTTCGGGTGCTTCGCGCACCCGCCCCTTCAGCCCTCGGACGGTCGCTCGAGGCGGCCGCCGTCGTGGCCGCGACACCGCTCATCGCCTCATATTCGTGGGGCACCCACCTGGTGCTGCTGCTGCTCCCTATGTTCGTGCTCATCGTCTGGGCGATGTTGAGGCGCGACTGGCAGGTGCTCGCACTCGTGGCCGCGGCGTGGCTGTTGATCGGGCCCGGCCACAAGCTGATGCAGGCGCTGCTTGTCTCCGGTTACTCGAATGTGGCCGTGCTGCGCCTGATGGCGGAGTTCGGCGTCGTCGGCCTGACGGCGTTGTGGGTCGCGGCGCTGGTGGCGGTCAGACGCTCAGCGAACGGACTTGATCCGGCTTACTAGGACGGTCCCCAGGAACAGGAACAAAACCGCGCTCGAGAACACGATCCGGTAGCCGCCGTTGCCGTGCGGTCCGTTGAGCAGGTCGATTAGTGGGCCGCCGAAGAAGGGAATGACCGCCTGTGGCAGCGTCAACGCGATGTGGAAGAGGCCCATGTCTTTGGCGGAAGCTTTCGGATCTGGGAGTGTGTCGCAGGCCAGTGCCCAATCGACCGCGAAGTAAAGGCCGTAGCCGACCCCATATGCGACACCCAGCGCGAAAACAAGCGGGATCGCCGTCGGATACAGGGCGATGAACACGATCGCCACGAAGGCCTGGGCCGCACCCGCGAGGTAGACGAAGATCTTGCGCCGGTGAATTCGGTCGGAGAGCAGGCCGCCGAAGAAGCCGAATGGGATGGCCGTGACCACGACTACGAGAAGCCAGTTGTCGGTGAACGTGGCGGGGTTGGTCGTGGATGGCAGCACCACGTCGCGGAAGAAGTTCACGAGGAAGTAGAGGACTGCGGTGATGCCCGACGAGATCATCAGCCGGGTGAAGATCACCCACGCGAAGTCGCCTTCGTGAAGCGGCCGGAGAAACTCGCGCACTGTTTCGCCGAATGGACGGCCCGGGTGGAGGACGACCGGGGTTTCCCCTTCGCCCCTGGCCGCCCAGACCGTCGGGATGAGGCTCAAGAGGGCGACCCCACCCATCACCAGGTACGACGCGCGGCTGCCGCCCATCAACGACGTGACACCCAGACCGCCGCCGATCCCAAGCTGCGTCATGGTGGCCAGGAATCCGCTTGCCTTGCCGACCTCCTGCGCCGGCACGACGTCCGGAATGATGCCGGCGTAGGCGGCTCCGGCGGCGTTGAAGAAGAACTGGATGATCGCGTACCCGACCAGCACCTCGACGTAGTTGTTGGCGAGCATCAAGATGACAAGGCCGGGCAGAGTCAGGATGGAGCCGGCGACCATGATCGGCCGCCGCCGTCCAAACCGGCTGTGGAGGCGATCGGACCACGCCCCAACGAGTGGAGGCACGGTCATCGCGAGCAGGCCGCCGATTCCGAGGGCGACGCCGATGGCCGTGTTCTGCGATCCCTTCGGCACCACGGAATCGATCTGGTTCTGGATCAGGACGGTGGTGAGGGGGATCCAAAGGAAGTTACTTCCAAACCAGAAGGCGCTGAGCCCGGCGTGCCGCAGATTGCCAAAAGCCGCTTCGGTGGGCCCTCCAACCGCGGCTGCCGTGACCACCGCGCAAGGCTAGCGCCAGGCGCCGAAAAGTGCGGCGTGTCTTAGCGGCTCTGGACGCCGATGCCAGCGTTAGGGGGCCCGGCCGTTTCTCGCTGCCCCCGCGACCACGACGCGGGGACCCCATGCGGTATGCGCTCCTCGAACGGCCACCCCTGCCTTGGCCCAGACCGGCGGCCTTTGGCCGCCTGCCGCTAATACATCGCCGCCCTTTCGTCGCCTGGCGCCTGTTAATGGGCTTCCTGCGGGAGCGAGAAACCTGTAACCTTTGGCGGCCCCCATGCCATCCATGTTTTCGCGGGCAAAAACGGTCCTGTTCGATGTGCCGAGACACGGCAAGCTGGCTTACTGCCTGATGCGCGACGAGCGGATTCCGGCGGCGCCGAAAGCGGTGCTGCTCGGGGCGCTCGGCGTGATCGTGAGCCCGCTCGACTTCCCGGCCTGGATACCGGTGCTGGGCGAGCTGGACATGCTGGCGCTGGGGATCCTCGCGGTCGAGACATTCGTCGCCGCGTGCCCGGAGGAAATCCGGCGCGAGCA
Source organism: Chloroflexota bacterium (assembly GCA_005880755.1). Lineage (GTDB taxonomy): Bacteria > Chloroflexota > Dormibacteria > Dormibacterales > Dormibacteraceae > 40CM-4-65-16. The sequence continues at coordinate 3,230 of VBGV01000218.1, read as the reverse complement.
CGAAGAGGCGCTGAAGATGAAGCAGAGCATTTGGGACCGCGACGTCCGCGATACTGTGGGTGCCGCCCGCCATGGGGTGGGGCGTTTGGTCGATCGAATCCGTTCGCGAGTCCGCCACCGCGACGAATATCAATCCATGTCGGAGGTCGGGTGAATTGCGGGTCTTGCTGACAAAGGACGTCGACAACCTCGGTCGCGCCGGGGACGTGAAGGAGGTCGCGGACGGATACGGCCGCAACTTCCTGCTCCGCCGCAAGCTGGCGGTGTCCGCCGGCAAGGGGGCGGAGACCGAAGCGAAGCGGCTGCAAGACGCGGCCGTCAAGCGTGAGACGAAGGACAAGAACGAGGCGCAGGCAGTTGCAGACGATATCGACAACAAGACCGTCGTCGTGCGGTTGAAGGTCGGGGCCGAGGACAAAGCGTTCGGTTCGATCACGAACCAGGACATCGCTTCAGCCCTGAAGGCTCAGCACCGCGTGGAGATCGACCGGCACAAGATCGACCTGAAGGAGCCGATCAAGACGCTGGGCGAGCACCAGGTCTCGCTCAAGTTGCACCGTGACGTGAGCGCTCACGTCAACGTGATCGTCACGCAGGATCGTTAACCGCACCGGCATGGCGACCACGCTTCCACTCGCCGCAGGGCGGGTACCACCGCACGACCTCGACGCGGAGATGTCGATCATCGGGTCGATCCTTATCGACCCGCTTTCGATCGCCAAGGTGCTGCAGTTCCTCCACCCCGAGGACTTCTATCGCGAGAACAACGGGCAGATCTACCGCGCCGCGCTGGACCTGTTCGCGGCCGGCGAACCCATCGACAACGTCACGCTGGCGGCGCAGCTGCAGCAGATGGGTTTGCTGGATCGCGTCGGTGGCCGGGCGCAGCTGGCGTCGATGCAGAGCGCGGTTCCGACCGCGGCGAACATCGAGTACTACGGCCGGATCGTCAAGGAGCGGGCGTACAAGCGCCGGCTGATCTCCGCGGGCGGAAACATCGCTGGCTACGGGTACGACGATTCGATCGAGGCCGAGGACGCGATCAACCAGGCCCAGTCACTGGTGTTCGGCGTCGCAGACGACCGCGACCAGCGCGAGCTGGCGCGGCTGTACGACCTGCTGGGTCCGGCGATGGAACGGATTTCCATGCAGATGGAGAGCGGTCAGGGCGTTGTCGGAATCCCATCAGGCTTCCACGACCTGGACCGCATGACAAGCGGGTTTAAAGACAGCGACCTAATAATCGTCGCGGGTAGACCTGCTATGGGTAAGTGCCTGGCGCACTACTCGCTCATCGATGATCCGTCAACCGGTGAGCGCATTACGATCGAAGAAGCAGTCAGGCGACAAATCCCGAAGGTCCACGGTTTCACATCGGATGGGCGCATCAAAACTAACGATGTCGAAGCCTGGGTTGACAGCGGCATCAAGCCATGCTTCAAGGTCACGACCCGCTCTGGTCGATCTGTCGAAGTCACTGGGCACCATCCGTTTCTGACGGTACGCGGCTGGCAACCATTGCATGACATTGTGGTGAGGGACAAGATCGCGGTTCCACGAAGAATCGCTTGTTTTGGCACTGATACCAGTCTTGAGCTTGGTCAGGTGAGGTTGATCGCGTACTTCATCGCCGAAGGCAGCCTCACAAGAACTACTCCCGGTTTCACGAATGCTGATCCCGATCTGGTGAGCGACTTTCACGACCAGATCCGAGAGTTCTTTCCAAGTCTTCACGTACGGCGGCACACGATTTCGTACTACCCGTCGGGGTCGCGTGGTCCCCAGCCCAACCCACTGAAGACATGGCTGCAGGACCTCGAGCTCATGGGCAAGCTCGCCGACGCAAAGCGTTTTCCTGAGCGTGTATGGCGGTGGGATCGTGTTCGGCTTCGGGAATTTCTCAAAGTCCTCATGAGCTGCGACGGGACGATCTACTCGATGGGCGGCTACCCGCGGATCGAGTTCGCAGTGGCCTCGGAAGGCCTCGCCCAGGATGTACATCACGCCTTCGTCAGGTTCGGAATCGTTTCCAAACTGTGGAAGAAGAAGGACCGGTGCTGGCGAGTCGAGATCACCGAGCCGGCTTCCGTCGAGTTGTACCAGCAGGAAATTGGCTGGAGTGGAGAGAAGACTCGACGGTTCAAGCGGTTCGCAGAGCCTCGGCGAAGCAATCTCGGCATGCTGCCGAAACAGATATGGAACGAGGTCCGCGCCACGAGCCAATCGCGTGGCTTGACGCTAACCGAACTCGCCATTCGTGCAGGTGAAAAAGGTGCAGGCGATCGGGGCTTCAACCCGCATGTATCGCGTGGCTTGCCACCCGGGCGGTTGGCGAACTATGCAGATGTGCTTCGCGATCGCCGCCTGTCGCAACTGGCGAGCGACCAGATCTATTGGGACGAGATCATCTCCATCACCCCGACCGGCGAACACCAGGTCTATGACTTGACCGTTCCGGAGACCAGCAACTTCATCGCGCAGGACATCCTGGTTCACAACACCTCGTTCCTGCTGAATGTCGGTCTTTACGCCGCCCTCGAAGCCAAGAAGTCGATCGCGATTTTCAGTCTCGAGATGTCGAAGGAGCAGTTGACCGAGCGTCTCCTGACCGAACAAGCGCAGATCGATGCGCAGCGGATGCATCGTGGTCTTTTGACCGAAGCCGAGTTCGATCGTGTTTCGAATTCGCTGGGGCCCCTTGGTGAGGCTGCTATCTATATCGATGACACTCCCGTGATGGACGAGCTCACGCTTCAGCTGAAGGCACGTCAAGCCAAGATGCGGCACAACATCGACATGATCCTCATCGACTATTTGCAGCTGATGCACGGCAGATCACGTGGTGATGACAACCGCGTTCAGGAGGTTTCCGCCATCTCGCGAGCGCTGAAAGGCCTTGCTCGCGAGCTTCGTGTTCCGGTGATTGCGATTTCGCAGTTGAGTCGCGCCCCCGAACAGCGACCTGACAAGCGCCCGATACTGAGCGATCTACGCGAATCGGGTAGCATAGAACAGGACAGTGACGTTGTCATATTTCTTTATAGGCCAGAGTACTATAAATCAGACGAAAAGCCAGGGGTGGCCGAAGTCATTGTCTCCAAGCACCGAAACGGGCCCACCGGCATGATCGAGCTCAAGTTCCGCCGCGACCACACCCGCTTCTACAACCTCGAGACGAGGCGGCCAGAACCAGGGACCGAGTAGCGTAGCGGGCCGTGGTCATCATCCTG
>VBGV01000217.1 GCA_005880755.1 Chloroflexota bacterium | reverse complement strand
CCGCGCTGTCCATCGTCGCGATCGTCTGCTCCACCGCGGTCATCTCTTCGATCGCCTCCGGGCCGTCGGGGAGATAGCCGGGGATCACAAGTCCGGCGGGAGGTTCACCCGCGGGCGGATACGGTCGATGGGTCTCCTCGAAGTTGATCTCGATGTACAGACGTCGCTCTGCTTTCTCGAGCAGCTGCTCGACACCCGCGGCAGCCGCCTCGCGGTGGAGGTGAGCGAAACCAATGCGTTCGGGATGCTGGGTGACGTGCTGCCCGCCGAAGAGGTGGGTCTCGAAGCCGGCGGCGCCGAAGATCGCGGCGGCGTGAGGCACGCTCGCATCCAGCTCCCAATCGAAACCGTGGTGGGTGAGCCCCATGACGCCGTTGTTGTGCGGGTAGAGGCCGGTGGCCAGGCTGGCCCGGCTGGGGCTGCACTGCGGCGCGGTCGCGAAGGCCATGTCGAACCTGACGCCCGCCCCGGCGAGCGCGTCCAGGTTCGGGCTCACGACGCTCTTCACGCCGTAGCAGTGGAGATGGCGGCCGATATCGTGCGTGGTCATCACGACCACGTCGAATGCCTGGGTCGCTACGCCGTTAGCCCTTGACGGATCCGCTCGTGATGCCGCGCACGAAGTAGCGCTGCAGGAAGATGAACACCGCCAGCGGCAGCGACATCTGAAGCACCGCGGCGGCGGTCAGGAACTGCCAGCCTCCGCCCAGCGACGTGACCAGCTGGGTGATCACGACCGTGAAGGGGCGGTTCGGGCTGCTCCCCAGGAAGGTCAGGGATACCAGCAGGTCGTTCCAGACCCCGAGGAAGACGAAGATCGTCAGCGAGGCGATCGCAGGGATCGTCATCGGGACGGCGATCCTCAAGAAGCGAACGGCATGGCCGGCGCCGTCCATCTCAGCCGACTCGAAGATCTCCCGCGGCAGGCCGCCCAGGTAGTTGCGCAGCAGGAAGACCTCGAACGGCAGGCCGTAGCCCGAATGGGCGAGCCAGACCGCGATGAACGTCCCCGCGAGACCAAACGTGTGGAACAGCTGGAGGACCGGGATCAGCGTCATCTGGATCGGGACCACCATCAGCCCGACGATGACGATGAAGAAGATGTCCTTGCCTGGAAACTTCATCCAGGCGAACGCGTAGGCGCCCATGGTCGCGATGGCGAGCTGGATCACTGTTGCCGGCACGGTGATCAGGACGCTGTTGAAGATCGAGGTGGCTACGTTCTCGGTCTGAAGTACCTGGTTGTAGCTGTCGAGAGAAAACCCATGGGGTGGGAACAGAGCGCTCCACCAGCCGGCATTGCTCATGTCCTGCACGTTCCGGAACGAGTTCACGATCAGGCCGATCGTGGGCACGATCCAGATCGCGATGAAGATGATGATCACAAGGTGAAGCGGCAGGCGCTGCAGCTGGTGGCCCCATCTGTCGAGGACAGACGCCGCCGCGCCGGCCCGAGCAGTCTCGCGACGAGTCTCGACCTGGACGCCGCTCATCGCGTTTCCTCCTGTTGCTGGAAGCGACGGATGTTGACCACGAGCAGCGGCACGATGGCCAGGAAGAGCACCACGCCAACCGCGGCTGCGCGTGATAAGTGGTGGGTCGCCAGCTGCCTGAACATCTGCGTCGCGATGACGTCCGTGTCGTAGGCGCCACTCGTCAGCACGAAGACGATGTCGAACGTCTTGAGCGCGTTGATGATCATGGTGGTGCCAACGACTGTGATCGTCGGCCACAGCAGGGGCGTGACTATCAGCTGCACGATCCGGAGCTCGTTGGCGCCGTCGATTCGGGCTGCCTCGAGGACCTCAGTGCTGATCGACTTCAGGCTGGCGGAGATGATCACCATGCAGAAGCCGGTGATGCTCCACACGCCGACGAAGATCAAGGCCGGGTTGTTGGTGGTCGAGTTGACCAGCCAGGCCACCGGCTGTCCACCGAAAGCGCCGAGCGCCGCGTTGAGCGTCCCCGTCTGCACCGTCCCGGGAGGCTGGTAGTCGAACATGAACTTCCAGATGATCGACGCGGCGACCGCGCTGATCGGCACCGGCAGGAAAATCGCGATCTTGGCGAGCGACTCGTAGCGCACGCGGTCGAGGAGGATGGCGATGATCAAACCCAGACCAACCGCGAACAACGTGTAGAACACCAGCCACAACAAGCTGTTGCGAAGAGACGTCAGGGTGTCGGGGAACGTGAAGAAGTACACGTAGTTGGTGAATCCGACCCAGTCGGTATCCGCGTTGTTGCGGAAGCTCAGAAAGACCGTGCGGACCAGCGGGTAGACCATGAAGATCGTGGCGAAGCCGATCGCCGGCAGCGCCCAGAAATAGGGTCGGATCCAGGTCTGGAGATGGTCTGGGAGGCGTTCGATGACCCGCTCGCCCAGGATGATGTAACCGAGCAGCACCAGCGGAACGCCGACGACCGCGATCGCCGCTGTGATGATTTGATCCACCCCGCCTACCTCCTTCTGAGGGTGCCTGCGGCCGGGGCGGGATGCGCCCGCCCCGACCTTTCAAAGACGACGGATGGTTGGACTAACTGGTTGTGTACGACGCTTTTTGGACTTGATCCAAACGACTTAACTCCGAGTCGAGGCTGGAGGGGTTCCTGGTCACGTTGAGCAGGGACTTCCAGAACGCGGCCTGCATGTCCGTGGGCATGAAGTCTCCCGCGGTGACCAGCAGGTTCTTGGCGGTGCCTGCGACTTCTGCCGCGCGCTTGTAGACCGGGTCCGTGTAGTTGATGCTCTTGATCGCCGCCAGCGTGCCACCATCGTTCGCCCAGATCTGCTGAGCGTCCTTGGTCGCCATGTACTGCATCAGCTTGCGTGCCGCGGGCGTGTCGTTGTACATCGCGAAGTTGTCGTAGAAGCCGTTGACGTTGCCGTCGTACTGCGGGTTGACGCTGGGGTGTCCGAAGAAGTCGAAGTCGGTCCCCGCCACGAGGTTGGGGTAGTCCTCTTTGAAGAAGCTCGGGATGAAGGTGGCCTGCTCGAGGAACAAGCACCCTGGCTGGGCCGCGAACAGCGGCTTGCCCGCCCTCTGGAATGCCGTCGAGAGCACGGTGTTGGGCCCGCCGTAAACGTTGGCGGCGGAGACTTCCTTGAGGTAAGTCTGGTAGCCCAGCTTGATCGCCGGGTCGGTGAACTTCACCTTGCCCTGGATCCAGTCCGTGTAGAGCTTGTCGCCCGACTGCCGCATGATGATGTTGTCGATCTGGTCGCTCGCCGGCCAGCCGGAGGCGCCACCTGATTCGAGTCCGGCGCAGAACAGCTTCTGCGCGCCGTACTGCGAAGGACTGATCGCCAGCATCTCGTCGAAGGTCTTCGGCGCGGTGCCGGTGAAGACTTTCTTGTTGTACCAGAACAATCCTTTGACCTGCGTCTTGACCATCAGCTCGTAGTGCTTGCCGCCCACGATGCCGATGTACAGGTTGTCGGACGATCCTGACGTCGTGGTCAGCGCCGGGTAGGTGTTGGCGATGTAGTCGCCGAACTTGTCGCCGAGCGCCGTTTCGACCGACTTCAGGGTGCCCTTGTCGACCCAGGCCTTGACCTTGTCGACGCTCGGGCCGGGGGCGATGTCGGGCAGCGACGTGCCCGCGTCGACGTTGATCGCGAGCTGGTTGGCGTCGCGCACCGTGGTCAGGTGGACCTTGATGCCGGTCGAGCTCTCGAAGGGCTTCAAGACGTCCTGGTACGCCTTCAGCTCGTTGCCGCCCCACGCGGACCAGACCGTGACGTCGGTCGACGATGCCGTCGGCGCGTTTCCACCGCCGGAGGAACAGGCGATCAGGAGGAAGACGCCGAGACCTCCCGCAATCGCCCGCGAACTAAGCCTTGCCAAGACCTCGGTCATTACTGCAAACCTCCCCAAATTTCGTCCCCTGCCGGGGGCGCCCAAAATTTCGTCCCCTGCCGGGGGCGCCCAAATTCGACGTGCGGGGCGCGTGGCCCCCGTCTATCGACGCGTCAAGACGAACGTTCGCCTACGCTAACGGGTCGGATACTAATTGGAGCCAGGCGGCTTGTCAACTTTCCTTTTGGTCATGTCCCCACCCGGCAGCCAAGGCAACGCTGGTGGAGGGCTACACTCCGCCGGATGAGTGACACGCTGCGGTTTCCCGATGGCTTTCTTTTCGGCGCCTCGATCTCCGCGTATCAGACCGAGGGCGGCAACACGAACAGCGATTGGTGGTGGTGGGAGCACATCGAGTCCACGCCATGCCGGGAACCCTCGGGCGACGCGTGCGATTTCTATCACCGCTATCGCGACGACATCGCGATGCTCGCGGGCTTCGGCCTCAACTGCTTTCGATTCGGCATCGAATGGGCGCGCATCGAGCCTGCCGAGGGCGAGTTCTCACGCGCCCAGCTGGCCCACTACCGGCGCATGCTCGACGCCTGCCACGAGCATGGTGTGGCCCCGATCGTCACGTTCCATCACTTCACCGTCCCGAAGTGGCTGCACGACCAGGGCGGCATCGCGTCCGAGCGCTTTCCCGCCCTTTTCGAGAGGTACTGCGATCGGGCGGCACAGGCTCTCGGCGACCGGATCGCCTACGCGTGCACGTTCAACGAACCGCAGGGCCTCGGCTCGAGCGGCTGGTTGCTCGGGATCAACCCTCCCGGCCACACCGACGACCGAGAGGGCGCGCAGCGAGCAGTCGACAACCTCCTCGAAGCGCACCGGCTGGGCGCCGCCGCGATCCGCGCCCGGGCCGGCATTCCGACCGGCGTGACGCTCGCCCTGCCCGACATTCAATATGAGGACGGCGCCCAACCTGGCACGAGCTCGCTCGAGCTCGAGTCCCGAATCAATGACTGGTTCCTCGAGCTCGCCCGTCGGGACGAGTTCATCGGCGTCCAGACGTACACGCGATTTCGCTACGGGCCCGAGGGACCTCGAAGCCCAGGGAATGACTGGAGCGACATCACGCGCGAGCTGACCGAGACCGACCAGACGACGCAGATGGGTTACGAGTACTACCCCCAGGCGCTCGGCGGCGCCATCCGGCGGGCGCACCGCGCCTGTCCAGGGGTGCCGGTCCTCGTCACCGAGAATGGGATCGCGACCGCCAACGACGAGAAGCGGACGGCCTACATCCACACCGCGATGCGCGAGGTGCTTGCGTGCCTGGCGGAGGGCATCGACGTGCGCAGCTATCTGTACTGGTCGCTCCTCGACAACTACGAGTGGGCGTTCGGCTACGCGCCGACGTTTGGCCTGGTCGCTGTGGACCGGCAGACCTTTGCGCGCCATCCGAGGCCCAGCGCCGCCTGGCTGGGGGCGGTCGCGCGTGCCGGTGCTTTGAGCGGTGCTGCGCAATCCGTCTGATGTTCCCTTCCCCACTCGCTGGGGAAGGTGGCCCCGCCGCGCAGCGGCCGGGCCGGATGGGGCTGTCCCGGATAGTCCGGACTATCCGGGCGTTGCTTCGGTCGTCAAGTCGCTTCGTCCGGACTAACCGGATATGGACGGGGACGTCGCGCGAGGCGCCTGAACCTATGATCGCGTTGAGAAAGTGATCCGCCCGCCGGTCGAGGCCAACTCGGGGCTTGCCGCGGTCCTCCGCGGCGTGATCGCGGACTTCCAGCACGCGTCCGGGGCGGAAATCGTGTCGATCTTCCTTTATGAAGAGTCGACCCACAGCTACTACGCGCCGTTCGCCACCGGCCAGCCCCAGGAGAGCCTCCTCGACTCGCTGACCGACATGCACGAGCAGCTCACCCGGTACTTGAGCGATGAGACGCAAGGCAAGGTGCCCGACGAGCTCGCGGTGCACCAGTACGGTTCGACGGTCTGGCTCACCGTGACGCGCCGGCGGTTGGTGGCGCGCAACGCGCCGGCCGAGATCGACTCGACCTTCATCCGCCGCTACCAGGTCCAGTCGACGATCGGATTGCCATTGCTGTCGGGCGACCGCCTGCTCGGCCTGATCTACCTGAACTACCGGAACAAGGAGCACGCCCCGGACGACAGCCGCCTCAAGGAGCTGGAGCGGCGGGCCGGCACCGCAGGCGGTCTCATCCAGGCCGCGCTGGAAGGGGCCGAGCG
>VBGV01000216.1 GCA_005880755.1 Chloroflexota bacterium | reverse complement strand
GCTGACCGAGTGGGTGCCGCGGATCAAGGAGATGGAGCGCTCGGCCAGCCGTGTCCACGCCCTGATGAACAACAATTACTCGAACTACTCGGTCAAGAACGCGCAGCAACTCGAGAAGTTGTTGGAGGCGTGGCAAAAGTAGCTAGTCGGGCACGCTCCGCCGCCTGACCTCGCCGATGGCGTGGTCCATCAAGCCGCCGAACACGGGCTCCGCCACGTCCGCAAGGCGCAGCGGAAACACCATCGCGTCGCGGCGAGGGTAGCGAGCGGTGCGGACGACCAGGTTCGCGACCCACCACGCTGGGTACTGGAAACCGATCGGCTGATCGGGCGCTTTGAAGAACTCAGTCCCGCCGGTCACGCCGGGATATACCACGCAAACCTTGACCCCCGTGCCTGAGAGCTCACCGCGCAGAGCGTGGGAGAAGCCGACCACGGCATGCTTGGTCGCCGAGTAGACCGCGGAGTAGGGCGAGGGCCGGAAGCCGACAACCGAGGCGACGTTGATGATCACGCCGCGCCGGCGCTCGAGCATCCAGGGCAGCGCCGAACTGGTTGTGTTGATGACGCCCTTGAGGTTCGTCGCGATCAGCTCGTCGACCTTTTCCTCGGGCATCTCGTGGGCCCTGCCCATCCAGCCGACGCCGGCGTTGTTGACGAGGACATCCAACCGCTCGTGATCGCGCAACGTCGCGGCAATGAAGGCGCGAGCCGAGGCGCGCTGGCCGACGTCGAGCAGCCTGACGTTGACGTCAGGTGACCCGGCCTTACGGCATTTTTCGGCGACGGCGTTGAGCTTTTCGAGGCGGCGGGCGCCGAGCTCAAGACGAGCGCCCCGTCGAGCGAAGGCGAGCGCCGTCGCCGCGCCGATGCCGCTCGACGCCCCGGTGATGACGACCACCGCTCCATTCAGCCGCACCCGGTTAGCTTATGGGCGGCCGTAGAATCGGCACACTGCGATGAGAGCGCTGACTTTCCAGGCCGAAGGCGACGTGAAAGTCACCGAAGTCCCGAAACCGGCCATCAAAAGCTCTGGCGATGCTTTGGTCAAGGTCACGCTCGGTTCCGTCTGCGGGTCCGACCTCCATATCTTGCACGGCCACACCCCGATGAATCCCGGAGCGGTGCTGGGGCACGAGTTCGTCGGCGTTGTCGAGGACGTCGGAAGCGAGGTCAAGCGCTTCCACTCCGGCGACCGGGTGGTGTCCAGCTTTTTCACTTCGTGCGGTCATTGCGTGCTGTGCCGCAAGGGTTGGTTCAACCAGTGCGTCGACAAGGCGACCTTCGGCCACGGCGAATACTTCGGCGGGCTGGGTGGCGGACAGGCCGAATACGTCGTGGTGCCGAACGCGGATCACACCATGGAGAGCATTCCCGACGGCATGGCAGACGAGCAGGCGATCTTCGTCGGCGACATCCTGGCCACCGGTTTCTTCGGCGCGGAGCGCGCCGAGATCAAGCCGGGCGACGTCATCGCCGTGGTCGGAGCGGGGCCGGTCGGCCTCATGGCGACGATGTGCGCCCAGCTTTTCGGGCCCGCCCGGACGTTCGTGATCGACATGGTCGACTCTCGCCTGGAGATCGCTCAGGAGCTGGGCGGCATCCCGATCAACACCAAGCGTGTCCATCCGGTGCAGGCGATCGAAGCCGAAACCGACGGCCTCGGCGCCGATTCGAGCATCGAATGTGTTGGACTTCTGCCCGCGGTCGATACGGCGATCCAGTGCGTGCGGGGAGGCGGCACCATCTCGATGGTTGGGGTGCCGAGTGCTGTGATGGGCGAGTTTCCCTACATGCGCATGTGGCTCAAGTCATTGAGCTTTCGCGCCGGCTGGTGCAACGTGCAGGCGTACATGCGGCCGCTGCTCGATCTGATCGCCGCGGGCCGGCTGCACCCCGAAAAGATCATCAGCCACCGGATGAATCTGAACGAGGCCGCGGAGGCTTACCGCCTGTTCGACGCCCGCGAGGCGACGAAGATCGTTCTCACTCCGTAACGGAATTCCGCACCGTCGGCGCCAGAGGCACCTAATTCAAAGCCGGAAAGCGCACCGCTGACGCCAAAAGTGCGGAATGCGCCATTTCACGTCATAGCGTCCAGCGCCAAAAGGTAGCCCTTCGCGCGTTCGGTCAGCGGATATCGGTTCTCCAGCTCGTGGAAGGCCGGACCGTGGTCGCTGTGCAGCAGGTGCGCGAGCTCGTGCACGAGGAGGTAGTCGAGCACCCATTCCGGGAGCAACGCCGCGCGCCGAGCGATGCGGATCGCGCCGTCCGTGAACGTACAGCTGCCCCACAGCCGCTCCATGTCGGAAAACCCGATCGAGGTCCACCGCAGCTTGCCCCCGAAATGACGCAGATTCAGCCGCCGGGCGCGCTCGAGCAACCGCTCGTCTGAAGGGCGTGACCGCTCGGCTCGCCGCTGCAGCCTGCGGCTCATGACCTCCGCCCAGTGGTCACGCTCGGCGTGAGTCATCGACGCGGGGACCAGAAGCTCGAGGACGCCAGAGCGCAGGCGTGCCGCCACGGTGCGGCGGCGTTTGCGCGAGGTGATCACGCGGACTGGTGGTCGAGATGGATCTGGGTTCGATTCCAAGACGTTGGCTCCGTTGTTGTGGTGGCGCTGGCTGGATTTTAGCGGCGTACGATTCCGCGCGAAAGACTTGCCTAGAAGCCTCGTCCTCGGCAACGGAAACACACTCGTGGGCTTCGATGCCACGTACTCGCTACGCGACATCTACTACCCGCGCGTGGGCGACGCCAACCACACGATGGGCAATGTTTGCCGGGCGGGGTTCTTCATCGACGGGAAGTTCGCGTGGCTCGACGACGCTGCGTGGGAGCGCAAGCTCGGCTATGCGGAGGACTCGCTGGTAAGCGACGTCACGCTGGGCCATCCTGGTCTCGGCATCACCGTCAAGTTCGAGGACTACATCGACCTGGCGCGCAACTGGTTCATCCGCAACGTCAGCGTGACCTCGCCCACCGGCTTTGCCGTGGGTCGCGTCTTCTTTCACTACGACTGGTTCATCGAAGGCTCCGACATCGGCAACACGGTGCTCTACGAGCCACGTCATCGCGGCGTGATCGCCTACAAAGCCAATCGCTACTTCCTTATGGGCGGCCAGTGCGACTCCGCGTTCGGTGTCACCACATGGGCGAACGGCAAGAAAGGCAACGGGCTCGCGGGGACGTGGGTCGACGCCGAGGACGGCGTGCTTGGCCAGAATCCGATCGAGCAGGGCTCGGTTGACTGCACTGTCGGCTTTGACCTCGGCTCCGCCGTCCCGAACCAACCCCGGACCATGACCCACTGGCTGTGCATGGGCACGAGGCTGAGCGACGTCACGACTTACGGCCAGGAGCTCATCGTCAGCAAGGGAGCGGAAACGTATCGAGACCGAACCCGGACCTACTGGCAGGTCTGGTCCGAGAAAGACCATCGCCACATCGACGAAGAGCTTGGCCATGGCGTCACCGACCTGTACCGGCGCAGCGTGCTGACCGCACGCACGCATGTCGACAATCGCGGCGCGGTGATCGCCTCGACGGACTTCGACATCACAAAGTTTGCCCGGGACACGTACGCGTATGCGTGGCCGCGCGATGGCGCGCTGGTGGCCAATGCGCTCGACCGCGCGGGACATGAGGATGTCACTCGCGAGTTCTTCCAGTTCTGCCAGCAGACGCTGGTGGAGGAGGGCTACTTCCTCCACAAGTACACGCCGTATGGCAACCCCGGGAGCTCATGGCTGCCGTGGGTCGATTCGCACGGAGCTCGCACCCTGCCCATCCAGGAGGATGAGACGGGGCTGGTGCTGTGGGCGTTATGGCAGCACTACCGCATTCACCGCAATCTCGACTTCGTGGTCGACCTCTACTCGAACCTCATCGTTCCGGCCGCGGACTGGATGGTGAGCTACGTCGACCAACGCAACGGCCTGCCCATCCCGTCCTGGGACCTGTGGGAGGAGCGCTGGGGCGTGCACGCATTCACGGTCGGAGCGGTGTGGGCCGGACTCGACGCGGCGCGCGGTTTCGCCGACCTGTTCGGCGACCTTCGCGCATACGGCCGCTACCGCGACGCCGCGGAACGCATGCGTGAAGCCTCCGACACGAACCTCTACAGCGAAGAGCTGGGCCGCTTTCCCCGCCGGATCACCGTCGAGGACGACGAATCGGTGACCGTGGACACGGTGCTCGACAGCGCGATCTACGGGCTGTGGCGATTCGGGATGTACCCTCCGGACGACAGGCGGATCGTCAACACGATGAAGGCGATCGCCGAGCAGCTCGCCAACAAAGCGAATTGCGGAGGCATCGCCCGCTACATGGACGATTACTACTTCAAGGTCGAGCCGGACACCACGAAGACGCCCGGCAACCCGTGGTTCATGTGCACGATGTGGCTGGCGCAGTGGTACATCGTGACGGCGAAATCGGCGGCCGACTTGAAGCCGGCGCGGGACATGATCGACTGGGCGGTCGGCCACCAGCTCCCGGGCGGGCTGCTGTCGGAGCAGCTCGACCCGCACACGGGAGCGCCGCTGTCGGTGTCGCCGCTGACCTGGTCGCACGCCGAGTTCATCGTCACGGTCGACGAGTACTGCCAGGCGGCCGACCGCATGAAGCGGGCGGCACAAACCGACTCGGGAGCTTAGAGGGGGATGTTGCCGTGCTTCCGCGGCGGGCGTTCCACCGTCTTGCGCAGGCATAGCTGGAGCGCGCGCACCAGCTCTCGACGCGTCTGGCTCGGCTCGATGACATCGTCGATGTAGCCCCGTTCGGCGGCCACATATGGATTGGCGAAACGCGCGGTGTACTCCGCGACAAGCTCCTTGCGCCGCGCCACCGGATCGCGCGCGGCCGCGAGATCGCGTTTGTAGATGATGTTCACCGCCGCCTCCGGTCCCATCACCGCGATCTCAGCGGTCGGCCAGGCGAGGTTGAGGTCGGCGCCCATCTGCTTCGGCGACATCACGGTGTATGCGCCGCCGTAGTTCTTGCGCGTGATCACCGCGAGCTTCGGGACCGTCGCTTCGGCGTACGCGTAGAGCAGCTTGGCGCCGTGACGGATGATCCCGCCGTGCTCCTGGTCCCTGCCCGGCAAGTAACCCGGCACGTCGACGAAGGAAAGGATCGGGATGCCGAACGCGTCGCAAAAGCGAATGAAGCGAGCGGCCTTGACCGACGCGTTGATGTCGATGGCGCCGGCAAGCACTTTCGGCTGGTTGCCGACGATTCCGACAGCGTGGCCGCCCAGGCGGCCGAGCCCGACGATGATGTTGGGGGCGAAGAACGGCTGGATCTCGAAGAATTCGCGACCGTCGAGCACGCGCGAGACGACCCCCCGCATGTCGTAGGGCTTGTTCGGCGATTCGGGCACGATCGTCTGCAGCTCCGGGTCGGCGCGCTCCAGGTCGTCGGTGGTCGGCACGAACGGCGGCCGCTCGGAGTTCGACGACGGCAGGTAGGACAGCAGCTTGCGCACCCCCGCGGCGCATTCCTGCTCGGTCTTGGGCAGGAAGTGCGCGACGCCCGACGTCGCGTTGTGCACGTGGCCGCCGCCCAGCTCGTCGAACGACACGGCCTCGCCGGTGACGACCTTGATGACCTCCGGGCCGGTGATGAACATGTACCCCTGGCCGGCAACGATGAAGATGAAGTCGGTGATCGCCGGCGAGTAGACGGCGCCGCCGGTGCACGGCCCCGCGATGACGCTCAGCTGAGGGATGACGCCTGAGGAGCGGACGTTGCGGTAGAAGATGTCGGCGTAGCCCGCCAGCGCGACGACGCCCTCCTGGATGCGAGCGCCGCCCGAATCGTTGATGCCGATGATCGGCACGCGGTTGCGCAGCGCCAGCTCCTGCACCTTGACGATCTTCTCGGCGGTCACCTCCCCGAGCGAGCCGCCGAAAACGGTCGCGTCGTACGCGTAAACGGCGACCGGCCGGCGATCGATCTCACCGAATCCAGCCACCACACCGTCGCCGGCAATCTTCCGATCTT
Source organism: Chloroflexota bacterium (assembly GCA_005880755.1). GTDB lineage: Bacteria > Chloroflexota > Dormibacteria > Dormibacterales > Dormibacteraceae > 40CM-4-65-16. The sequence continues at coordinate 3,905 of VBGV01000216.1, read as the reverse complement.
CCATGCCGAACCCGTGTGCCCGGTGGGTTGCGAAAACGTCGAGCTCCACGAACGAGCCTTCGTCGAGCAGCATCTCGATCCGGTCGCGCGCGGTCGCCTTGCCCGCCGCGCGGCGCTTGTTGGCGGCTTCGGTCTCGGCATGCAGCGCCTGGTAGCGGCGCTTGCGGTACTGGTTGATCTTCTGCTCGGAGACCGTCGTCGCCTCGCGTTGTGGAGCTTCCACCCCTTCGAGGCTTGGCGTGGTGCGACGAACGGGCGAAAGTGAACGAGGTTTCCGGGCGGCCATAGCGCATATCGTAGGCGCCGTGCCGCGCGCCCAAGCTCAGCTCGATCTCGACCGCGCGGTGACTTTGCGGCAGCTGCGGACGTTCAAAACGGTCGCCGACCTGACCAGCTTCAGCCTCGCGGCGCGGCGCCTCAAGCTCAGCCAGCCTTCGGTCTCGTACCAGGTCAAGGAGCTGGAGGAAACGCTCGGCTTGCCGCTGCTCGACCGGCTCGGCAAGCGCGTCCAGCTGACCGAAGCGGGGTCGCTGCTGTACAGCTACGCGCGGCGGATGCTCGACGTGCTGGACGAGGCGACCGTGGCGATCGAGGAGATGCGCGGCATCCAACGTGGAACGCTGCGGGTTGGAGCGAGCACCACCGTCGGGATTTACATCCTGCCCGCTGCGCTCGGCGCTTTCAAGAAGCTGCATCCGGGGCTGGTCATCTCGCTCGAGATCGGGACGCGGGCGCGCGTGCAGGAACAGGTGTTGCGCAACGAGCTCGACCTGGCGGTCGTCGGGCCCGCGCTGAAAGATCCAGAGCTCGCGATCATTCCGTTCCTGAGCGACGAGCTCGTCTTGGTGGCGCCCGCGGGACACGCGCTAGCGCACAGGCGGGGCCTGAGCCTGAAGGATCTCGAGGCCGAGCCGTTCGTCATGCGCGAGGCGGCGTCCGGCAGCCGGTGGTCGCTGGAAAAGGCGGCGCGCAAGGAGGGGGCGAAGCTGAGCGTGGCCATGGAGCTCGGCTCCAACGGCGCGATCAAGCACGCCGTCGAATCGGGGCTCGGCCTGGCGGTCATCTCCCGTTACGCGTGCGCCCTGGAGGTCTCGAGCGGCAGGCTCGTCGAGCTGCACGTGCGCGGTTTCCCGATTCGGCGCGACTGGCACATCGTGCACCTGCGGAGGCGGAAGCTGCCCGCGTCGGTGCGGGCCTTCATCGAATTTCTGCAAGACACGAGCTGGCTTTCACGCAACGGCTCGCGCGGTCGCGTCCGCCCTCCAACGGATTGATCCACCGCCTCAGACGCGCCGCGGCCGACGTTTTCTCGCGGCCCGCCCTGTACTGGACCGTCGCCGTGCTCTTTGGTCTGAACCGCGTGCTCTTCACGTTGGTCGCGCCGCGGCGTTACGACGCTGAAGGAATGTGGGAGGGCGCGCATGCGTACCTGACGAATCCATCGCACATGTACGACGCGGCCGCGGATTACCTGGCGCGGGTGCACATCATCGCGCCGCCCGGGGGCCTGGACGCATTCGTCAGCCCGCCCCCGGTCGCGCTGCTGGCGGTCCCGGTGGCTCTACTGCCCAGAAGCATCGGCGCGCAGGTGTGGACCGCGATCGACGCGGCTGCGCTGGTCCTGGCGCTGGTGCTCCTGTACCGCGTGCTCGCGAGCAGGGACCGTGTTGCCCGACCAATCTTCTGGCTTGTCGCCGCGTACTTTCCGCCGCTGTTCGCGGACGTCAGCGCAGGTCAGCGAGGCGGAGTCCTGCTCGTGCTCGCGATGGCTTCGGTGTGGTTCGAACGCAGCCGGCCGGCGATCGCCGGCGCTGTGGGCGGCCTTGCGGCCGCGATCAAGTACTACCCGGCGGCGATGATCCTCGGCCCGCGGCCGGCGCATCGGATCCGCTATGCGCTCGTGCTGTTCGGGGTGCTTGTGCTCGTTACGGCGGCCACCTTCATCCCGCTCGGCGGCGGCGGCACGCTTTTCTACTACCAGCACGTCCTGCTGCCATCGCTCGCCTCACACAACCCGGACTGCGCGTACGACTCGGTGCGGACTCTCTTCATGCGCACGATCGGCGGTGAACCGTTCGCCGTGCCGTCGAGCACGGGATACGAGATCGTGACCTCACCCCTCCACTTTTCGGGCGTGGCGCTCGCGCTCTCGTACCTGAGCGCTGTGCTCTTCGCAGCAGGTGCGGCGTGGGCGGCATGGCGGAGCGGTTGGAACGCCGCCTACGGGATGTCGCTCGGCTTCGCCCTCGGAGCGCTGATCCCCAATGAGGTCTGGCCTTACCAGTGGCTGCCGCTGCTGCCGGTCGGCCTGATCCTGCTGGTGCGTGCGGTCGAACGCAGGCGGACCGTCACTCTGGTTTTGCTCGGCCTCTGCCTGCTTGGCTTCTGGCGCCAGCCGTGCGAGCTGTTTTTCCCGAACCTGTGGACGGTGGCCGGGATCGGAATCTTCGTTTTGGCCCTGTGGGAGAATCGGCTTTTCCGGTCGAAACCGATGGGGGGAGATTCGAATGCCACTCAACGCTGAGGTCAGCTTCACCTGGGTGGGTCACGGGACCTGGAAGGTCAGGAGCGCCAAAGGGAAGGAGATCCTCATCGACCCGTGGGTCATGAACAATCCCGCCGCGCCCGAGATGTTGAAGACGGTCGACAGATGCGACCTGATGCTCATCACCCACGGCCACTTCGACCACATCCATGACGCGCTCGAGATCGCTCGCCGCACGAAGTGCACGATCGTGACCAATCATGAGATCGGAGTCTGGTTGGGCTCCAAGGGAATCGATGGCGAGAGCATCGTCGCCGGTAACCAGGGCGGCACCATCGAGACGCTGGGCATCAAGGTCACGCTGGTCCACGCCGAGCACTCGTGCGGCATCACCGAGGACGGCCACCTGATCTACGGCGGCGAGGCGTGCGGGCTGGTGATCGAATTTGAAAACGGCTTCACGATCTATTTCGCCGGGGATACGGACGTCTTCGGGGACATGGCCCTGATCGCCGAGCTGAGCAAGTTCGACGTTGCTTTCCTGCCGATCGGCGATTTCTACACGATGGGGCCGGAGAGAGCCGCCAAGGCGGTCCAGCTGCTAGGGGTCAAGACTGTGGTGCCGATGCACTTCGCCACCTTCCCGATCCTGACCGGCCGCCCCAGCCAGCTGCAGGAGCTCGTCGGGCCGGGCGTGCGGGTGCTGGACGTCAAGCCGGGAGACACCGTTTAGGCTGAATTTGGGCCGCTAGCCTCTAAGCTCACGGCCGGGAAGCTGTGAGAGACGTCATCGGTGCATCGGCCGCGTGGCTGGCGCGTGCCATCCGGGACAAGAAGGTGTCCTCGGTCGAGGTCGTCAAGGCCCACCTCGAGCACATTCACACCGTCAACCCGCGCCTCAACGCCGTCGTCTTCGCCCCCGCCGAGAGCGCGCTCAAGGAGGCGCGTAACGCTGACCGCCACAACAAACGCGCCAGCGCGCTCGGCCCTCTCCATGGCGTGCCCTTCACGGCCAAGGACATCTTCAACACCGCTGGGCTGCCGACCACCGCCGGTCTTCGCATGCTGCGCACCAACATTCCCGACCATGACGCGACCGTGGTCGCCCGCATGAGACGTGCGGGCGCGATCCTGATCGGCAAGACCAACTGCCCGCCGGGCGGAGTTGGAAGCGACAGCTGGAACCCGCTTCACGGCGGGACGCGGAATCCGTACGACATCAACCGCTCGCCCGGTGGGAGCAGCAGCGGCGAGGCCTCGATCATCGCTGCCGGAGGCTCACCGCTGGGGATCGGCAGCGACTCGGGTGGCAGCATCCGGATGCCCGCCCATTACTGCGGCATTGCCGCCCTCAAGCCGACCGCCGGCCTCGTGCCCGCGACCGGTGCATACGCGCTTCCGGGCGGTCTCAGCGACCCGC